>JAOAAK010000011.1 GCA_026418905.1 Bacteroidales bacterium
AAGAAGTAAAAAAATAAATACCAACTAGGCATGTTAAGTCACAACGCTTTATAAGGAAAAAGAAGTCAATACAAACCATGTAGGCATGTAGGTGAGAATGCCCAAGGAATGACTACCGTTTGCAGAGAGCTTTGAGCAGAATTCAAGTAGTGAGCAGCTCTTAAAAAAACGAGAAGATCGAGAGCAAGATAAAAGCTTAACCAGAAAATGTTTGGTTATAAGCAGTGATTACAGATTAAGAAGCTAAGTCATGTAGCTATTTTTGTTTTATTTATCAAGGAGGGGGGTTAGTACAAATTCTTTCGTATTTGTTAGCAAACCATACAGAAACGTTAGAGGATAGGTGGTGCAAAGCAAGGTGCCCCACAAAATTGGTATAGGATAAATATTAGTCATTATAAGTGCCCAACAGCGTTGTATGAAAGAAGATAGATTCTAAATGACATGAAGAAATTTTTAAAATCGATAAGTTTTTAGTTGGAAGTTAAATCGCATAATTATTTTTTTTATTTTTGCTAATCAAAATTACGTTTATATGAAAAAGTTATTTGTTTTTTTGTCATTGGTGGGGTTTTTAATGTCCTGTACAACCATTAGTAGGACTATGCGTGAGCCACAAACCAGATTGGAACTTGAACGAGGAGATTTGGAGCTTTCTCCACAAGTTACAGCTGAGGCTACATCCACAAAAATTCTAGGTGTTGATTGGGCTCGTCTGCTCATGTCAAAGGAAGCAAGTACAGAAAAAGAAGGATCTATTCCTTTTTCCATTGTAAATATACCCGTGATAGGAAATGTCTTGCTTGATAAAACAGCCAATTATGCTCTGTACGAACTCATGGAAAAAAATCCGGGTTACGATATAGTTCTATATCCTCAATACGAAATTAAGAAACTCAAACCTGTAGGTATTCCCATTGTAGTTATAACTACTGCAAAAGTCACTGCACGCCTAGCAAAAATTAAGTAAATGAAGTGATGAATAAAGGTGTTAAAAAGCCATCTTTGGATGGCTTTTTTATTTATTTTTTTCTGGCCGATAATTGCTTTTTTGCAAAATATCCTGGGCATTCATGTTTTTAAGGAGAGCTTCGACAGTGACTGCTTTATTATAGCTCATGTAAGAACGAACGATTCGCCAACCAATAAATTTTCCTACACGAGGAGCACTGTAACGAGAAAAGGTTGATGTGAAAGGAGCCTCCATGAAATATTTGTTAATTTCGCGCCAGTCGGTGGTATAAAGTAGTTTTTTTTCAATAAAAAAAGACCAAATATTTCCTTCATTTTTTTCTGCCCAAAACATCTGAGGGGCAGAATAACCAATTTTAATCGAATCTGGCAAATCAGGTTGAGTGATGTCATTGAAATAGAGCAATTTCCCTTCGAAGATCATTTTGTCTAAAAAGTTGTGAGGAGTGAATCCTTTGCTTTCGATAAAAGCTCTTGCTATTTCACGACTGATGTTAGGGATAATATATTCGCGACTCATTCTTCTTCGCAGATATTCTGGTATTTGCCAAAGTTTGTATATGTGAAAATCTTTCCCCAGAAACATATCCAATGCAATGATGATGGTGTTTTCTGCATACTTTATGGGATATTCAATATCTCCACCTGAAACGTACGTGTAAACTCGGGGTATTTTCCAGTCTGGAAATTGACTTTTGATTCTTATAAAAACTTCTTTAAGCTTTTTTTCGAGTGTATCCAAATTTGGATATTGTTTCATGGTCTCCTCGTAAAGTTTTTTAACTGAGTAGTCTTGGAGGTATGATTTTAGTTGTGCCAAATTAGCGGGATTATCCAGATCTGCTTGAGAATAAAAAGGATAATATATGGAGTGGAGCTTGGAGAGTTTTTCTTTCAAACTATCTAAGGGAATAGCAAAAAGATCTTTTTCGTAACGATAGATGGTAATAGTGATCTGGTCGAGGCTATCTTTTTCTTTAACAATGGGTTCACGTTCATATGCTTTTTTTCTGTCGCATGTACATGAGTTGAAAAATAATAGAAAAGTTATGGAGAAAAAGAAAGTTGCCTTGATAATTGTCAACATTATTGAAGATACATATTTTTTTTTCATATTTTTGTTTTACAAAACAAAGTTATGAAAAAGGTTGTGTTTTTAATGGCGGTCTTTACATTTTATGTGAATACATTAAAAGCTCAAGAAACTGAAACCAAATTGCTACGATTTGGGCTTCAAGGGAACGCGGGTCTTTGCTGGATGAAAACAGACCAAGATTCATTGCAAAGCTTGGGTTTACGTCTTGGTTATGGATATGGATTTATCACAGAAATAACTTTAGCAAAAAATTTTGCTGTCGCTACTGGATTCGATGTAATTTACCAAGGAGGAAAAATTGAAAAAAAGGGAATTAAAGTAGCATTTCCTCCCGACACTGTGAAAGAACTTGCTAGCAGAATTTCAACATATCGCTTACAATACCTCGATATTCCTCTTACGTTGAAAATGAAAACCAATGAAATCAATTACATGACTTACTTTGCTCGTATTGGTGGTTCGTTTGGCTTAAATCTCCAGGCAAAGGCTGATGAAAACTACAAAAATATTCCAGGCACTAAAGAATTTACCTTAGAGAAGGTCAATATTAAAGAAGAAAGAAAGTTCTTCAGAGTCAATTTTCTCATAGCAGCTGGTGTAGAATATTCTCTTGGAGGAACTACTGCAGCTCTTGCTGAAGTTTCCTTTACTAATGGTTTGACTTATCTTCTCGACGACAAAGTGAAAGGTAACTATCTTCAGTTAAAGTTGGGAATTTTGTTCTGATGTGTCATTATGTTCGTTGCTCAAGTACTTTCACGTTCAGGCAATTTTAGTTTTAACATTGCTCAGTTTCATAATGTTTTTTCAAAGTTTGAGAAAAATAATTTAGATTTATTGATTTTTCCTTCACATTTCATTACAGGAATAGGTTTTCGTGACTACCATCCAAGACTTTATTCGAAAGAAAAATATTTATCTCATGTAGCTGAGATGATTGAAAAAACTCGTCCTATAGATGCAAAGATTTTGATAGGTACAGATTTACACGAAGGTCATGAGGGTAATCACATACTACTCATTAGTCAGGGCAAAATTTTGGATGTTTTCACTGAAAATGACGGGCTCGTTGATCTATCTGATTTGAAAAAGAAAAAGATATTTACTATCAATGATGGTCGTAGAGTTTTGGTGCTATTTTTTAAAGAAGTTGCTTCTGCTAATATTTCTGTAGATTTTTTGAAAGACATTGACGTTTGCTTAGTTTTTATGGACGAGCCCTATTACCATGGGTGCATTGAGGATAGAATACAAACATTAGAAAAGTACCAAAAGGTTACTGATATCCTTGCTCTGAATTCCTTTGGGTTGGCTGGAGAAAAGTTGTACGATGGCACTGTTTTGTTTTTGAAAAAAGATGCTGACCATGAAATTTTTGTTTCTTCGCCCTTCAAAGAGGATCTGTATAACTTGAATGAAATTTCCAGCCAAGACAATAATGATTTTGCCAGCTTGGATTATGAAGCCTTACTTTTTGGTATTCGGGAGTTTTCAGAACTCAATGGTAGAAGGTCGTATGTAATAGGTCTATCTGGAGGGATTGATAGTGCAGTTGTGGCTGCTCTTGCTGTCAAAGCCGTGGGCACGCAGAAAGTAAAGGCACTTATTATGCCATCTCAGTTTACTTCTACAACATCTTTGGAAGACGCTTTTTCAGTCGCAAAAAATCTTGAAATTGAATATGAGTTGGTATCTATACAAAAAGTTTACGAAGTTTTTCGAAATGAAAGGCAAATACATATTTCTGAACCATCGTTGGCTGATGAAAACTTACAAGCACGTCTCCGCATGCTTTTTTTGATGTATGAGGCTAACAGCGAAAATTCTCTTATGCTTAACACTTCTAATAAGAGTGAAATTCTGACAGGATATGGCACTTTATATGGGGATGCTGCTGGTGCTTTAAGTGTGCTTGGTGATGTCTATAAAACAGAAGTGTATAAACTAGCTACTCTCATCAATCAAGATAAACCTATAATACCTGATCGTATTTTAACCAAAGAACCTTCGGCTGAACTTCGTCAAAACCAGAAAGACAGTGATTCCTTGCCGCCATATCCTTTGCTTGACCCTATCTTGATTGATATTGTTGAGAATGAAATGGATTATGAAGCTTTACTAACCAGGTATGACACCACTATTGTAAATAGAGTATTACATCTTCTTTATAGTTCCGTTTTCAAGCTTTATCAGCTTCCGCCTAAGTTAATATTATGTAAATCATCTCTAAAAATCACAAAGAACATATTTTATCCTTCTGAATGTCTTTTGTAAGTCGGAAAGTTTAACATGAGAATCTTCCTTTTTCCCATCTGTTTATTTGCCTTTTTTTTGACTGTGTTGTCGCAGAATGGAATAATGAAGACTTTTACTTTTCTTGAATTACCTACCAGTGCATCTGTAGCCAGACTTGGAGGAAATTTTATTTCTGGAATTCGTCAACTTGATGCTAGTCTGGTATTATCTAATCCTGCAATTTTAACTGATTCTAGCAATGGTCATTTTGCCATTCATTATGATAAGCATTTTGCAGGTATACACTACGGTGTTTTTTCTTATGCACTGACTGTTCCCCGTTTAGGTAATTATGCACTACATATTCAATATCTGAACTATGGCAAGATGATTTGGACGGACGAATTTGGACAGAACAAAGGAGAATTCTCAGCTTATGACATGGCTCTTGCGATGAGTTGGGGAAGATGGTTTTCACCATTTTTTAGTATAGGTGCAAATATCAAATATGCCTATTCAGAACTTTTTACCAAACTATCTCATGGTTTATGTGTGGACGTTAGTTTAATGTATTTTTTGGAGGACAAGCTTTGGTCTGTTGCTCTTATTGCAAAAAATGCAGGATTTCAGTTCAAACCTTACATTTATAAAACATACGAACCTTTTCCTTTGGATGTTCAGCTTGCTACCTACAAGAGGCTTAAAGGTTCTCCTTTTGGTTTATCGTTAATATATCATCATTTGCATAAGTGGAATATTTATTATTTCGATTCCACCAAAGTTTCGATCGATCCAGTTACCAAAGAACCCAATTATCCAACGAATTTTTTTCGTATTTTCAATACTTTTTTAAGGCATGTAGTAATAGGAAGTGACATATTCATAGGCAAGTTTCTTAGTATTGGAATTGGCTACAATTTTCAACGACGACAAGAACTAAGCTATCCTTCTCGCCGGGCACTTGTTGGATTAACTTATGGGATATCTCTACACCTACGAAAATTTACCCTTTCGTATACCAGAAATTCCTATTATCCGAATATTTCTCCAAATATGTTTACTTTCTCATCAGCAATTGGAAATTGGAAGTAGTTTATTCGACGTTGCCTTTAATTACAAGTGTAATCTGAGAATGTTCAGGATCATTAGTGATAACAGTGATAGTTTTATATTGAGGACCTTTTCTACCGCTTGAGTCGAAAATTGCTTTGATAACGCTAGTTTCATTTTTCTTTATATCTTTTTGAGGTGGTTCAACAGCTGTGCAACCACAGCTTGCTTTAACTTTCAATATTCGAAGTGGGTTTTTGCCTTGATTGGTAAATTTAAAAGAATGTTCGATTTTTTCACCTTGTTTAATGGTTCCGAAATCAAAAGTAGTAGAGTCCTTGAAAACGATTTTAGGTGCATTTTTTTTGTCTTTTTCTGTCATCCATGAAAAATCCTGAATGATATTGGCACTGAGGTAAATAATTTTTTGTGGCTGCTGGTCATCGTTGGTGTTAAGATAAAATTGATCAAATACATAACCATATTCTTTTCTTTCCTTAGGGATATAGGTAACGAGGGCAATACCTTCTTCACCAGGTTGCAAAGTTTATTTAGGAATATTTATTTTGAAAAAAGGCTTTACGTCTTGAGCAGTGATGGTCATAGGAATGGTTGCGTTATTATAAAATTTTAAAGTGTCAGTTTTGGTTTTTGAATCGTAAATATCACCGAAAGCAAGATGATTAGTGAAAAAGTAGAGATTTCCTAGATGTTGAGGATAATTGTCAGCTTTGGTTTTAGGTTTTGGAATGACTTCTCCTTTGATGGAAAGGACAATGGACGGATTGTCAGGGTCGTTGGTTGTGACAGTAATAGCTTTGTTGAAAAAGCCTGGGCGATTTGCAGGATTATAGGTGGCTTCAATAAAACCCTTTTGACCAGGTAAGACAGGATCTTTAGTATACCTCGAAGCAGTACATCCACACGAAGGTTTTACGCTGGTGATCTTTAAAGTATCATTCCCTACGTTGGTAAATTCAAATTTGCAAGTTTTAGGACCTTCTTCCTCTTTGATTTGACCGAAATCAAAAACTTTTGTTTCAAAATAAATGGAAGGCTTTTTCTGACTAAAAATTAGTCCCGTAATTGTAAATAAAATAATAATACTGATTTTTGTTCTCATGGTATGTTTTTTACAAAATTAACAATTTTTGATACAATTTATTGTTTAGCTCAAAATGATCAAAATTACCTGAACTCATAAAAAGGAGTACTAAAGGAGGTTTTAGTTTAGAAACAACAGCAATGAGTAGTTTTTCAAGCTCTTCTGGCTGAAATACTATTTCTGTTTTGGGGTGCTCAAAATATTTTATAATATTTTCAGGGGGAATTAAACTTCTTTTCTTTATTTCAAACGAATGGGCAGATATGTATATGATAAGTCGATCAGCATGAGCAAAAACTTGGGCGTATTGAGGGAGAAAACTTTCATCCATCGAACTGTAGGTGTGGAGTTCATAAATAGCGACGACCTGATGATGAGGGTATTTTTCTCTTATAGCTTGAACGGTTGCACGTGCTTTTGAAGGAGCATGAGCAAAATCGCGATAAATGCTCAATTTTTGATTTTCAAAAAGGCAATTTAATCTCTTGTCAGGTAAGGAAAACGTAGTTATGGCTTCCAGGAAAGTTTCTGGTTGGATTCCAACCAACTTAGCTACTTCCATGGCGGCTGCCATATTACTGAAGTTATGATTTCCAAAAAAGGATACGCAGTATTTTTTTTCTAGATAGCAAACATAACAGCCTTCGTTTGAATGGAAATAAGGAAAAACTCGATATGGGATTTTATGAATTTCGCCTGCATGGCATGATACTAACTTATGCAAAAATGAATCATTTTCATTGTAAATGAGATAGCCGTTGGGTTCGATAGTTTCGATAAAGAAAGAGAAAGCTTCTAAATACTGATCGAAGGCAGGATAGACATTGATGTGATCCCACGCTATCCCAGTTAATACGGCTATGTGAGGATGATACCAATGAAATTTAGCTTTATTGTCAATACAACTAGAGAGGTATTCGTCTCCTTCGAGGATAATGTAAGGATTTTCATGGGTCAGGTGAACATTAGTAGTGAAATCTTTTACGTTTGCACCCACAAGATAGTCAAAGGGTATGGAAACTTTATGAAAAGCATGCATAATCATGGCAGTTGTGGTGGTCTTACCATGAGATCCTCCTACCACTATTCTCATTTTATTTTTTGCAAATTCATGAATAAATTCGGGGTAAGATACAATTCGAATTTGTAATTCTTGTGCCTTTAAAAGTTCTGGGTTATCTTTACGGGCGTGCATGCCCAATATAATCAAATCCAAATCATGGGTGATCAGGTCAGGATTAAAATGATAGTCCATTTGAATGATTTCATGCTTCAATAGATTTGAATAAGCAGGATCATAAATTTCATCGTCGCTACCAGTAACAATATGACCTAACTTTTTTAGAGAGATAGCTAATTGGTGCATCACAGCACCTCCAACGGAAATGCAATGTATTTTCATTTTTTTATTTGGATGCTAGCTCTTCTTCAGCAATTTTAGTGTTTTTTACTAAAAAAAACATATCATTTTCAAGAGGTAAATACCCATATTCATAAACAAAAAAATAAGTTTGCCCACGTGAGGTCTTAAGTTGATGTGTGAAAAAATTAAACGAAAAACCTTTTTTCAGAAGTTCTTCCTTAGAAACTTTTGCTTTCCCAGAAGGATTGAGAGATTTGAGGATATTACGGTTATGTTTAAGTTGTTTATTGATTTTATGAATGAAAAGATTTTCTTTCCTATAAATCCTATTGTTATATGAAACTCGACAAGCATCACAACAGAATTTCCTATCTATTCTTCCCTGAAGAGGTTCACCACATTCAAGGCATGTGCGAGTTTTCATTGATTTTTTCGCACAATGTTTAGGGTTCCTGTATATTCGTTCTTTAATTCAACTCCATATTTGTAAATGAAATAATAGACTCCGTCTGCTAGTCCTTTTCCATCCCAGTCGTTCTGATAATTTTCGGCTTCAAAAACTAACTTTCCCCATCGGTTGTAGACCCATAAATGATTGGGAATTTTTTCGCCGTTGAGAATAACGAAAAAGTCATTTTTACCGTCACCGTTAGGAGTGATGATGTTAAAAAATTCGGGTTCAGCGAAGACTTTTACGACGACACTTGCGGTGTCGGCACAACCGTTATTAGTAGAGCCAATTACTGTAACGGTATAGATGCCATCAGTAGAATAAGAATGAATGACTGTGGGAGGTTGTGTGGAGGTTGAATTATCGCCAAAATCCCAGAACCAATGATCAATTCCTGAAGCATTGCTGCCAAAAGTGATTTCAGGATAGGAAATAGAAGTTTCCATTGGAGAGGCCCAAATATCTACCACGGGCTGGTAATACACGTGAATATATTGAGGTTTGGTAAGTGTGTCATCACAACCGTGTTCAGTGCGAACATATAAAGACACATCATAAACTCCAGGGGTTGAATACGTATGAAATGGATTTTGTTCGATCGAAATGTAGCCATCACCCATTGACCAAAGATAAAGAGAACAAGGAAGATTGGTGGTGTTAGTAAACTGAACTGGTAGATCTTCACAGCCTTCAGTAGGAGTAGCTGTGAAATTTGCGGTTGGTACTGGGTGTACCATGATGCTATCATATTTGGTTTCACTTGTACATCCATCTTGAGAAACCTCAAGACTTACATACATCATACCAGGAAAATTCCATTTTACTTGAAGTGGTCCTGGTCCTGTTGGGTTTCCTGAAACCACACTACCACCCCCAAAAACCCAGTTGTAATAGGCGTTACTTGAACCTGTCCCTGTGTAAATAATCGTAGCCACAGAATCCTGGCAAATTGCAGGGGAAATCATAAAATCCGGAGTAGGAACTGGTTTGACTGTGATATGAACTGAATCAGTTGCTGAAATGTTATTGACCTGATCTGTAATGGTAACAGTAAAAGTGGTATCGCTTGTTGGGTATACAGGGGGGGGATTGTAACCTGTTGCTCCATGAGACCATGTGACTTGCACGTTTGAAGGACAAGTAAGCTCAACTTGATCAAGTCCCCAATGATCATAGTCGCTTCCACTCCAATCTTCTTGACGCCATCGAATCTGTGTGTTAGAAGAAACAGCCCCGGAAGGCAGAGTAAAAGTATACACATTCCAGACGGTAAAAGGGGTATTGTAATTTGTGATAGAAGTATTGTTAGATCCGGGTGGGATTTGGTTGGGCAAAATAGTACCATCTGGCCTAAAATACGCAATATCTACCCATGTGCTACCATTATTGATGGAATATTGGAGAGTAATTCCCTCGTCATATTCATCAGGCCCTTCGCAAGGAGAAGATTGACCCTGTATAGCATATTTCATGGCAAACTTAACCTGACATCCGGAAGAAATGTTAAAACCTACTGAAGTTAAAGTTCTAGGAATGGGAACATTTGGCCCCATCCATAAATATATGGTACCATCAAAACTAGGATTACAAGGATTATTAAATTGCACGCCATTTGTTGCTACCCAACCACTACCAGGTGTACCATTGTTAAAATCGTTATACATCAGGTAGCCACAGGCTCCCACTGCAGAAAGAATAACCTCTTCGCCAGCGCAAATAACTGTTGGATTAGCTATAGCATCAACACTACACTGAGCCTGAATTCTTGAAAAGCTTATGAAAAATATTAATAAAATAAAAAAATATTTCCCCTTTTTCATATTGTCATAATTTTAAAGGATTGATTTCTATATTGATTATTTTGAAATTGGTTAAGGTAGATTCAGGTCTATCTTTGTAATCCAGAAATTTGCTAAAAATTCTCAAAGTTTTATCTCCTTTTTCGAAACATTTTCCTTCTACGCTTTTACCTGGTTCAAGACGAATGGTTTTAACATATTCTGGATTTTGTGTAGCACAATTCCAACAGGTATTGTTGTAATACAACAACACATTCCAAGTAATTTGAACCAACTGATCAGAAGTATTTTCAATTTTTAACAAAACATACTCAGAATGAATATTATTTACATCATCATGACATGCTGCTACTTTGTAATAAAAGGTTACACCATTCTGAGTGAGCAAAAATTTCCATTGTTCTGTTTTATCAAATTCTACCTTTTGGGCAAAAAACGGTAATACCCATAAAAATATCGTTAAGAATATAATAATTTTTTTCATCATTTTTGATTTTAATTTTAGATATGCAAATTTAATAAAAGTTTATACGTAGTAAAATTAAAGTTAATGAAACTTTGCAATAAAAATGTTTTTCTTAACAAATACTAAAACATATTAGACAAGAGAAATTTTGTCTTTGAATTTGATAGCATATATGCATGACTTGACTTGCATGAAGTGGAAAAAGGATAATAATAAAAAGTAAATAAATTCATGTTTTTGATCAGATCTAGATTTTTGCAAGTACTAGTTAAGTACCATCTATAGTTTTTGTATGCTTGAAAGGGATATTCATTTATTGACATCGATGTTGATTGATGTACTGCAAGAAGATGTAATTTCAATCTAAACTGTCTGGCGTAGCGTTTTATATTTTCTAGTTCTTTGCTAAAGTTTTCTAAAAATGGAGGTAAAAAAACTGTAAGTGAATGTTTTTCTTTAACAGCAGTAAGAAAAAGCCGCTTTTTATATTGTATCAGAGCAAAATTCGTATCGCTTTCCTTCTTTTGCCAGGCTTGTTGGACAACAATTGCGAAAATGAGCGAAAACATTGCAATATAACACATTCCAAATCTTTGGCTTTTGAAAAAGAGATAAAATAATGTTAACGTGAATGTTAGCAAAAGTGAGGTGACTAGGGAAATATAAACGGGTTCAATGGTAGAGCATGGCAAAGAAGAAAAAAATTCAGGCAATCGTAGAAACCAATGAAGTAATATAGTAAGTAATGATGTGATAATTGATGAAATGGCAGGTAAAAAAGATAAAATAATTCCTATCATACATGTGATTAAAAAAGGAGTAAATAAAGGCACAATGACGAAGTTTGCTGGAAGAAAATATACTGGAAAACCACCAAAGAAATACAAAGTCCATGGAAGAGTAGCAAGTTGAGCAGATAGACTCACAGCTACTAAGGACCATGCTTTGTCGATCACCCAGTATTTAGAGTAAACCCAATGATAGATGATAGGATAAAAAAGCAAAATTCCTCCTACGGCACTGAACGAAAGAATAAAACTTATATCATATAAAGCAAAAGGATCTAAAAGTAAGATTATAAAACCTGATGCAAGTAAAGAATTTATAGAATTTGAACTTCTTTGTAATATGTTGCCAATCAGGATAAGTGTTAACATCAAGGAAGCACGAAAAATAGAATTGGATAGTCCTGTTAAGAGAGCATAAAACCAAATGGTCAAGATACTGAAAAGAAATATCCATTTTTTAGTTTTTTTATTTCGGAAGAAAAGTCCAAATAAAGTTGATACAAAAAGATAAACAATTCCAACATGAAGTCCTGAAACTGCCAGAATATGCATGACACCAGCTGCTTGGAAATGCTTTAAAGTTTCAGGTGATAATTCTGTTTTAATACCTAAGGTCATGGCTATTAATAACCATCCCGTTTCGTCATCTTGTAGGGTATTCAGAATATGTTGTGTTAAAAATTGTCTTGCCAAAAGAAAAAATTTTTTTATTTGATTGGGCTTATGATCAACAATGACGTAATCCTTTGAGCGAATAAAAGCTTGATGATGAATGTTTTTATTCGACAGATATTGCTTATAATTAAAGTCTGTTTTTAAAAGAGGCGGATCAATAGTTTGAAACATAATACTGGCAAAGATCATATCTCCGTAAACTGGCTTTTTGAGGGAGTCGTCTTTCAGAATCCAAAGAAGTAACTTTCCTGTAGCCGAAATCCATTGTGTATCATTGTGGATAAGAAGAATGCTGCCTTCAACACGATAATACTTGTTTTTTTCTAGTACTTCATCTGTTATTTGAAGTAATACAGGATATGAGTTTTCACTTTGGATGAAATGACCTATGTAATTTGGTCGACGCTTGATATCATGAATGTACGAAACAAAGCATCCTGTAAGAAATACAAGTAAATAAATGACACCAGCAATATAGAAACGATTTGAGTATGCAGGAAATGCAATAAGAAGAATTGCTATGATTAATAGCAGGAGCATAAGAGGAATAAGAAAATAAGAATATATAAGATATGGAAACCAACTATAAAATACGATTCCACCTACAAAAGGAATAATTATCCGTAGAAAAGGTATAGATGAAGGTATCACGGGTTGAATTTAAATCCGATTTTATCTAATCTAGTTATGGTTGTATTGGGATAATAAAATTCAAGAATTTCGTCGTAAGTGAAACCCAGCCTTGCCATTTGCATGGCTCCTTCCTGACTAAAACCTACTCCATGACCAAAGCCTTTTCCTTTAAATACAACATGATCCTCCTCTTCGTAAATATCGAAAAAAGTTGAGTTAAGTTTCCAATCTATGCGAATTTGTTTTAATGGGATTTGTTCAGCAAGATAAATTTTACGACTAGGTTGACGAAAGGAAAGAACTTCTTTTACCTTAACAGGATCCTCGATCGGATATGAGTAGTTTTTTTTCAGGTATAATAACCATTCTTGTTTGTTGATTTTTTTTGTCCAATTGTACTGAGATTGTCCAACACTAAAAGAATCTTTTTTTTGCAAAAGATATGGGACAAATTTTCCCCAAATATGTTCGGCTGCAGCAGTCTCGCCACCGGAATTGGAATGATACACTGTGAGGGCAAGCTCGTTATTGTTATCCACCAAAACAAGATCATGTGTTTGCATAGCTGCAACCAGTATATCTGTACGAGTGCAACGACCCTTGTATACTTGGCAATGCTCCTGATCACAAAAATTGAAATTTTCAGTCTTATGTTTCTGAAAATTTTTCAAACTATACGTCCTCGTAGCTATGGCATGAGCTTTAAAAAATTCTGCTTCTTTGCCAACACCTGCTTCTGCTTGAACTACACTTGCTACGTATTTGTCAAGGCTAACTTCATTGATAAGCCAGATAGATTTGCCCTGCAAGAGGACTTGTAGATGATCATCATAAAGTCTATCAATTCTAGCAGATCTAAGCTGAAAAATGTTAATGAATCCCTTGCCACGAAAAGAAAAACTTTTTGTAGTTTTAAATGTATCTTGCTGGGTAATGCATTGAATTTCGTTGTTGTTTAAAGAAATGGATACGGTTTGATCTCTGTTCAGAGTAGTTAGTACATTTCCTTTTTCATCTATTAGTTCGTAAGTGCCACTATAAATTGTCATCTGAATGTTTCTTATTTCATTACCAGATAAGATGCGAACTTTGACTGATTGTGAAAAAATAACTATGTAGTTTAGCACAATAACTATGGAGGCAAGAAACTTCATTTCTTTGGGTTAGATAAAAGATGCATTATTTTTTGGGCAGCGTTGTTGCTAGCAGATTGATTGCCAAGAATACTCATCAGTTGTAGATAATCATTTTTAATCGAGTTGATATTTGTGAGGACTTGTTCAATTTTTTCTTCTATTAATGCAGAGTTGCATTGATGCTGTATTAATTCAGGACAAATTTCTTTATTCATGATAAGATTAACTAAAGAAATGAAGCGAATTCTTGAAGATACTAACCATCTTGCGATCCAGTATGATAGCCAACTAGCTTTATAGCAGATCACTTGAGGTACACCCCAAAGAGCAGCTTGAAGCGTTGAAGTGCCACTTTTAACTATGGCGACTTTTGCAGAAGCTAAAACGAGGTGTGGATCGTCTATCATAAGTTCTTCGTCAGGTTGAAGTATGCCGTAAAGTTTACGTGGAAGATGTGAAACACCAGCCACCATAATGGAAAATCTATTCTTAAAATTTCTGGCAGCTTTCAGCATGATGGGCAAAAGTTTTATCACTTCCTGTTTTCTACTGCCAGGGAAAATGGCGAGAATTGGTTTAACGCTTTTCGTGGAGACAATGTCTTTGCGCTTTTCTTGAATTTCCTCAACCAGAGGATGCCCGACATATTCGACATGTATTCCGTAAGATAAAAAAAAGTCTTTCTCAAAAGGCAAGATCGAAAGGAGCAGGTCTGAAAATTTGTGCAAAGTAAAAACTCTTTTAGCTTTCCAAGCCCAAACCTGGGGTAGAATATAATAAACCACTTTAAATTGCTTTTTTTTAAGCCATTTGGCAAGTTTCAAATTAAAACCAGGAAAATCAATTAAAATAACTACGTCTGGCTTGAATGCAAGAATTTGCCTTTTGGCGTCCTTGAAATTTTGGATAATTTTAGGAAGATGTGTTAGAACTTCAATAAAACCCATAAAATTAAGGTCATTTAATGTCTTGAGCATTTGAACACCAATGGATCGCATATGCTCACCTCCCCATCCTCTAAATTCTGCGTTGGGATCATGTTGCTTCAGGTATCTTATGAGGTTGGAAGCATGCAAATCGCCTGAACTTTCTCCGGCTATAATGAAATATTTCATGTTTTCATTTACATGTAGAGATATAAATAAAACAAAGCAAAGATAAATGTTACTAAAAAAATTCCCCGTCCTGTTTTGTCGAATTTAAGTTTTACCAAATAGTATCGAAAGGGTATTAAATTGATGGCAATAGCAATAAGAAGCATCGTGCCTGGCTGAAGGATAGGAAAATTTCGGGCAAAAAAAACGTGGGTAATGAGGTATAATAAGCCATAGGTTATCCCCGTAATGAGAAAGGATAGTAAAACACCGAAAAAAAAATTATCCTTCAGAAAAAAATTTTTCATTTCAGTTGATGCTGAACGCTTTTTAAAAAATCATATGCAGTCATATCTACACTGATTGGGACGATGCTGATGTAGTTTTCGTTAAGCGCTTTAATGTCCCCATTTTCAGTAAGTTCGCGGATTTGAAAATCTCCTTTAAGCCAGAAATACTTTTTTTGATGAGTATCGATTCGCATGTCAAATTCTTCTTCCCAGAAACCTGGGGTTTGTGCACACCATTTGATTCCTTTAATTTCTCGACTGTCTGGTAAATTAATGTTTAATGAAATGCCAAAAGGAAGGGGATGATCAAGAACCCATGGTATGATTTTGAGCAGATAAGGAACATATATATCAAATTCGATATCGGGTTCGAAACTAACGTGTGATATGCCAATAGAGGAGATATGATGCAAAGAACCTTCGATAGCTGCTGCCATAGTGCCACTGTAAAGCACATTTATTGATGCATTTGAGCCATGATTAATACCACTAAGAATCATAACTGGTTTCTGGGGAAGGATATGAAATAGTGAGAGTTTAATGCAATCCACAGGGGTTCCATTCACTAAGTAGGTAGGGCAATCCAGAGGACTTGTTTTTAACAATGAGTAACGAAGAGGATTTTGAATGGTAACTCCATGTCCTGTGCCAGAACGAGGTGTGTCAGGGATAACAGCAACCACTTCACCAAAAGTCTTGGCAATGTTTGTTAGTGTACGCAGTCCATTAGCATAAAGACCATCGTCGTTGGTTACAAGAAAGATGGGCCTCATTGAATTTTTTTTAAGGTTTTGTTTAACTCTTCTAAAATTTCGTTTTCTTTATTGATTTGATCACCTATTGTTTTAATTTCTTTTTCGTTGCTGCTTATTTTTTCTTTGTTTTCTTTGATGGTAGATTCACATTCTTCTATTTCTTTCTGCAGCTTTCGATTTTCTTTTTCAAGATCGCTTTGAGAATCTTTTAATTTTGATATTCTTGATTCCTGATCTTTTATTTGCTTTTTAAGTGCATTAGTTGCCAGGCCTTTAGCAAAAGATAAAAGCATATTTTTTGCAGCGTTATAGCCTTGCGTGTGATCTTTGCTATTGAGAAAAGCTCCTCCAAGATCCATAGCTACGATAGCGGTGTACGTATTGTCGTTGTCTTTTTCCAATCTAAAATAAAAATCAATAGTATTGGCAGATATCTCAGTAAATGTTGCATTATCGGCAAAAATTTCATCTTTTCCGCTAACTTTAGCTTTGGCTTTCTTCATCAAATCTTTCCACCCTTCCACAATATCATCTTTGGATGCATAGGGGATGTTAAATACCAAACAGTTTACTTTCCCCACGCTCATTTTTTCGGTTTTTTCAGAAATATTGATAGATTGAGCAAATGCGAAAACAAAAGTAAAAATGAAAAATAGAGGAATGAACATTTTCATGATTAAATTTTTGTAAAATTAAACATAAATTTTCTCATAAACTCGGTAAAAAGGTATTGCAATATTAAAAAGGAGTTTATATTTTTGCAAACAATAGTTTGTAGTGGGAATTATTAAAAGAATTTTCTTTTTTTATTACCAAGGTTTTAAAGAAATGCCATCATGGGGAAAGAAATTGTGGGTTATTATTTTAATCAAACTATTTGTTTTTTTTGTTGTCATGAAGTGGTTGTTTTTCCCCAATGTTCTCAAAAAAAACTTTAATACAGAAAAAGAGAGGGTTGATCATGTTTTGAACAATATTACAAAGATTAAATAATTGCCTATGGAAGATTTGTTACAGTTGGTCAATTGGTCTAGGGCTCAGTTTGCGCTGACAGCCATGTATCATTGGATGTTTGTCCCGATTACACTTGGATTGACTTTTATTGTAGCAATGATGGAAACTTTTTATGTAAGAACTGGTAAAGAAGAATGGAAACGGATGACTAAATTTTGGGCAAAGTTGTTTGGGATTAATTTTGCCATTGGTGTAGCTACTGGAATTATACTTGAATTTGAATTTGGCACAAACTGGAGTAACTATAGTTGGTTTGTGGGCGACATTTTTGGAGCACCTCTTGCTATTGAGGGAATTCTAGCTTTCTTTCTGGAAAGTACGTTCATTGCTGTGATGTTTTTTGGGTGGGACAGGGTAAGCAAAGGATTTCACCTACTTTCGACTTGGCTCGTAGCTATTGGATCGAATTTATCTGCATTGTGGATTTTAGTTGCTAATGCGTGGATGCAGTACCCAACAGGGACTGTTTTTAATCCTGATAAAGCTCGTAATGAGATGATCAATTTTTGGGAAGTTCTTTTCAGCCCAGTAGCCATAAATAAGTTTTTGCATACCATATCCAGTGCCTATGTCATTTCATCTCTTTTTGTTGTAGGGGTAAGTGCATGGTTTCTTTTAAAGAATCGTGAAAAAATTTTAGCGAAGAAAAGCATTCTTATTGCAAGCGTGTTTGGTTTGCTTTCGGCAATATTTCTAGCACTGACTGGTGATGGTTCAGCTTATCAAGTAGCCCAGAAGCAACCTATGAAATTAGCTGCCATGGAGGGTATGTATAAAGGGAAAGAGCGTGCTGGTATTGTGGCATTTGGACTTTTAAATCCCACTAAAGAAGTAGGGGATGATCAATCAGCTTATCTTTTTAAAGTAGAAATTCCTTATTTATTGTCGTTGTTGGGTTATAGAGACGCTAATGCTTTTGTGCCGGGGATTGAAGACTTGCTGTATGGAAACCCTGAAAAAGGTATTATGAGTTCACAAGAAAAGATAGAAAGAGGCCGTATTGCTGTAGAAACTTTATCAGCTTACAAGGAAGCTATGAAAAATAAAGATACAGCTAAAATGGCAGAACTACGATCTTTGTTTGATCCTAATACTGAAAAGGGAAAAGAATTTTATAAAAATTACTTTTCTTACTTTGGCTATGGTTTTCTTCGTTCTGAAAAAGAGCTCATACCATGGGTTTCGCTTAATTTTTATTCGTTTCGTGTCATGGTCGGTCTTGGTCTTTTCTTTATCCTTTTCTTTACTTTAATGCTTTGGTTTGTTCTAAAAAATCAAGTTGATCGGAGAAAATTCTGGTTGAAAATTGCTCCGTGGAATATTCTGCTTGGTTTTATTGCCTCACAAGCAGGATGGATTGTCGCTGAAGTTGGGCGTCAGCCCTGGATTATTCAAGACCTCATGCCAACCTCTGTGGCGGTAACTCAATTGAGTGTGAACAACGTGGTAACAACTTTCATTCTTTTTGCTATCATTTTTACAACTCTTTTAATTGCAGAAATTTCCATCATGTTAAATGCCATAAAAAAAGGTCCAAAAAATTAGCATAATAGGAGGGAAAGTCATGTTTGAACAATTGTCATATCTCGCATTGCAGCAGTATTGGTGGTTTATCATTTCGGTGTTGGGTGGAATTCTTGTTTTCTTGTTATTCGTTCAGGGTGGGCAGTCTCTACTTTACGTACTTGGTAAGACAAAAGAAGAAGTAACTGTACTTGTCAATGTCTTTGGACATAAATGGGATTTGACTTTCACTACTTTAGTGACATTTGGTGGTGCCCTGTTTGCCTCATTCCCACTCGTATATAGTACTTATTTTGGTGGAGGTTATTGGCTCTGGATGCTTGTTCTATCGACTTTTATTTTGCAAGCTGTAAGTTACGAATTTAGAACAAAAGCAGGTAATTTCTTGGGTCAGAAGACTTATGAATGGTTTTTGTTCTTAAACGGACTTGTGGGTACCATTTCCTTAGGTGTTGCCGTTGCTACTTTCTTTACTGGAGGTAATTTTGTTCATAATGAAATGAATTTTGTTTCATGGGCAAATGCCTGGCATGGTCTTGAGGCTTTTGCTAATCCAATTAATCTTGCTTTAGGCTTGGCTGTGTTTTTCCTTTCACGCGTGTTGGCCATGTTATATGTAGCAAACAGAGTTCTCGATGAAAGTATTCTCGAACGTGTCAGAAAGCGCTTAAGAATTTGTGCTCCCTTATTTTTATTCTTTTTCTTAACATTTATCGTTTCCATCTGGTTATCAAAAGGGTATGGTTATTTGCCATCTGGTGAGGTGATAGTTGTTAAGCACAAATATTTATTAAATTTCATTGAAATGCCTCTTGTTGGAATAATCTTTTTACTTGGCGTTTTACTTGTTTTGTGGGGATTGATTCGTTCTTTGTTCTTTTTTGCTAACTGCTATAAAAAAGCCATATGGTTTGTAGGTCTGGGCACTTTTCTTACAGTTCTCTCCTTGTTCTTTAATTTGGGATATAACAACACGGTGATTTTTCCTTCACTTGTAAATATCCAGCATAGTTTAACTATTGAAAATTCTTCGTCAAGTCAGTTTACACTCACCGTGATGAGCTACGTATCATTGTTGGTACCTTTCGTAGTTGGTTATATTGTTTATGCGTGGTATTCAATGAACAGAAAAAAAGCATCGGTCAAAGATTTAGAAAGTTCAGAAGTTGAACCATATTAAAAAAGTCGTATGTGGAAAGAAATTTTATGGTTTTTGTCTTGGCCAGTATTAATAATTGTAGCGTTTCAGTTAATTAAATTTTTGCTCAAGAAATATGAGCAGAAATTTGAGGAATAATTGAGCTGCTCGAAAGAGCAGCTTTTTTATTTTTTAATGGCTAAAACAAAAACACTATCTCCTAATCTCAGGAGGGTTAGTAAACTATTAATGATTTTTTTGAAATATTGTAAAATAAAAGTTTTCTCGAAAAATCGACGTACTTTTTCATCTTGGCTTTGTTCTGTAAAAGGATTTTCATTTTCTTTTCCCAAAATGTTTTTTATTCTGGTAATGCTTATTCCAGTTGTCGTAAGTCGTTGAATGGAAAACGAATTTGCTTTTAAAAGTTTCTTTAAAGTATTCGGTGTAAAATAAGAAAGATGTTCAGGAAATAAAATATCGGGATGCTTGTTTTGAAGGATTCTTCTGGTAATACTATTGAAATTAGGGGTTGTAATAATAAGAGCACCACCTTTTCTTAAGATTTTATACATGTCGGCAATTTCGGTGGCAGGAAATGAAGTATGTTCAATAGTTTCTATACTAACAATAATATCCATTTGGGGTAAGAAAGAAAGATGATCATTAAGAGTTCCTTCAAAAACAGTAATTCCTTTTGAGCGAGTAATATCTACAGCCACTTTTGAAAGTTCAATGCCATACGTTTCCCAACCTAAGTTTTTAGCAACCAACAAAAAAATTCCATTTCCACAACCCACATCAAGTATTCGATTGTAAAGTCTGAATTTTTCAAGTTTTTTTAACCATTCCTGATAACGTTTTAGGGTAATAGGAGAGATATAATAATTTTCGGTATAAGAATATTGTTCGTAAAAGATTTTCAATTCATCAAAAGAAGGTATTTGTTGGCTAAAGACAAAACGACATTTCTTGCAGCGTGTGAGATGATGGTTTTGATATTTTTTCAAAGGTCTTAACTCGGATGAGTCACAAATAGGGCATTTCGTATGATAGTTTTGTGGTCCCATCTTTTTTGCAATTATAAAGTAGATTTTTCAGATAAAAAAACTGCCTCGCATAGAGGCAGTTTTTTGTAAAAAAGAACAAGCAGTTATTTTTTTATTAGTTCAAGCAATTTTTCCATAACAACTCTGGCATCTCCGAAAAGCATGCGTGTGTTTTCTTTGTAAAACAAAGGATTATCAACACCTGCATAACCTGCTGCCATGGAACGTTTGATAACGATAACGTGTTTAGCTTTCCAAACTTCAATGACAGGCATTCCATAAATGGGACTTGTGGGGTCTTCCTGGGCACCAGGATTGACCGTATCATTGGCACCAACTACAAAAATTAAATCGGTTTCAG
Source organism: Bacteroidales bacterium (assembly GCA_026418905.1). Taxonomy (NCBI): domain Bacteria; kingdom Pseudomonadati; phylum Bacteroidota; class Bacteroidia; order Bacteroidales; species Bacteroidales bacterium. The sequence goes on from JAOAAK010000011.1 coordinate 20,995, forward strand.
GCATGTCAGGATTGATTTCATCCATTCCTAGCACAATATCATACGGAACATTAGCTTCTGCTAATAGAACGTTCATGTGTCCTGGCAAGCGCCCAGCTACTGGATGGATACCAAAACGTACGGTTTTGCCCTGTTCTCTTAATTTATTTGTTAACTCGCTGATAGGATATTGAGCTTTGGCAACAGCCATGCCATAGCCAGGGACAATGACAATTGAATTAGCTTCTTCAAGCAACGATACAGTTTCTTCGGGAGTAATTGGTTTTACTTCACCTTCGACTTTGGAACTAGCTATAGCAGTCTCCCCAAAACCACCAAGAATAACAGATAGAAATGATCGATTCATTGCCCTGCACATGATGATGGAAAGAATAGCCCCTGAACTTCCGACCAAAGCTCCGGTTACGATGAGCAGGTCGTTTCCAAGAGTGAAACCTGATGCAGCAGCAGCCCATCCCGAATATGAATTGAGCATGGAAATTACAACAGGCATGTCGGCACCACCGATGGCCATCACTAAAAATATCCCAAGAATAGATGAAAGTCCAGTCATGATGGAAAGATATATCAAGCCATCATGGATATCAGCAGGAACGAAAAATACGCCAAGAACAATAGATGCTAAAATAAGTATTACGAGTAAAGCATCTTTACCTGGAAAAACCACGGGTTTGGAAGTAATCTTTTCATCCAATTTACCCCAAGCGATCACTGAACCTGTAAATGTTAGTGCCCCGATAAAAACACCAACATAAACTTCGATAAGATGAATATTTTTTTCAACGCCAGTCAAAGCATGATTGACAGGGTCAAGGTAAGAGCCAAAACCGACGAGAACAGCAGCAAGTCCAACAAAACTGTGTAAAAGAGCTATAAGTTGTGGCATAGCAGTCATCTGTACGCGACGGGCTACCATAATGCCTATAAAAGCAGCTACGAGAAATGCGGCAAGCATGTATTCTAATCCTTTGATATTGGGACCAAGTAGTGTAAAAGTCAAAGCAATAATCATCCCAATAATTCCGAAAATAACACCACGCTTTGCAGTTTCTTGGGCTGAGAGTCCTGAAAGACTTAGAATGAAACAAATAGCTGCAATTAAATATGCAGCAACCTGGATCATATTTATGTTTTCAATATTCAATATATTTTCCATAGGGGCTTATTTTTTAAACATTTTTAACATTCTATAAGTGACGAAGAAACCTCCAACAATATTGATACTGGCAATGAAGAAAGCAATCAAAGCCATGATGGTGATGGGGTTAGTTAAATCCTCACCCATCATGAGAATTCCACCAACAGCAATAATTCCACTGATGGCATTTGTCACAGACATAAGAGGTGTGTGTAAAGCATGGGTAACATTCCAAATGAGATTCCAACCTAGAAAAACAGAAAGAACAAAAACGGTAAAATGAGACATAAAAGCAGGAGGTGCTACTTGCCCTAACAGGTAAAAAAGAATAGCGATAATTCCTAGCCATACAAAAGACATAATGGTTTTGCGACGGGATTTCTTAGCTTCTTGAGCAGCTAATTCTTCTGGTGTTGGAAGAGCTGTGGGTGTAGCAGCTTTTTTAGCTGAAACAGCTAAAGGGGCAGGAGGCCAATGAATTTCACCTTGATAGACAACCATAGCCCTATTTACTACGTCGTCGTCCATGTTGATGAAAAACTGGCCGTCTTTTCTCATGTCTTCTAGCATGTTGGCAAAATTGTTCCCAAGCAGAAAACTAGCTTGCATGGGCATCATATTAACTTTACCGATAATGGTGACCCCATTTGGTGTTGTATAAATTTCTCCTGGTTTAGTTAAAACACAATTTCCTCCTGTGCTAGCAGCCAAGTCAACAATAATAGAACCAGGTTTCATTACATTGACGTGATCTTCTAGTATAAGTTTTGGTGCAGGTTTACCTGGGATCTGAGCAGTGGTTATGATGATATCTACTTCTTGAGCTTGCTTTTTAAATAGAGCCATTTCAGCTTCAATGAAAGCTTGGCTCATTTCTTTGCTGTACCCAGATTCGGTAGAACCATCTTCTTCAATGTCAACCGTCAGAAACTGAGCCCCCATGGATTGAATCTGCTCTCTTACTTCTTTCCTCGTATCGAAGGCACGAACGATAGCGCCAAGCGACTTGGCAATTCCAATGGCAGCTAATCCCGCTACACCAGCACCAATCACCAATACTTTAGCAGGCTCTACTTTGCCAGCTGCAGTAATTTGTCCGTTCATAAAACGTCCAAAGTTAAAAGCAGCTTCTATCACAGCTCTATACCCAGCAATATTAGCCATCGAACTTAGCACATCCATTTTCTGTGCTCGTGATATTCGTGGAATAGCATCCATAGCAATAGCGTTAACTTTTTTCTCAGCAAGCTTTTTGAGTAAATCTTGGTTCATTGCTGGATAGAGGTAACTCATAAGCAAAGTGCCTTCTTTCATCATAGCCACTTCCTCGATAGTAGGTGGTAGGACTTTGAGAATGAGATCAGCTTCCTTGAAAATTGTTTCTCTGGTAGTAATCGTAGCACCAGCTCCTTCGTATTGAGTGTCAGGATAGAGTGCTTCAACCCCTGCATCTTTTTCAACAAGAACTTCAAATCCCATTTTTTTAAACCGCGGAATGTTTTTGGGCGCAGCAGCCACCCGTTTTTCATCCGGCGTAATTTCCTTTAATATGCCAATTTTCATAGGTTTTTTAATTAGGTGTGAACAAAAATAAAAATTATTTCAAATAATATTTTTTATCAATAAGTAAATGCTACAATGACATTTTAGCAAAACAATGTAAATCACATAATGTACTTTCAATAATGCACATAAAAAAGCTACAATCATGAGATAAAAAAGCAAGAAAAAACATTATTCTTTAGCAAGTTTTAGGAAAACATCAAAAAAATTATATTGCTACCCGAAAACTCATGTTATTTAATTGTATCACCAGCTTAACACAACTTATCCAACTTTCCCTTCCGAGAATAAAACTACCCAAAAGCAACCTAAGGTAAATTTTGTACAAAATACTTAATATGCAATAATGTTTATGAAATTTAATTCTTGATGTTTCATGACGATATTTTCCTAGTGTCGACATGAAAGCTTTGAACTAAAAGCACATATCCTTTAATAAAAATTTTATTTACTTAGTAATAATTTTTTAAGTTTGTCTTTAATTACACCTTAAAATTATATGAATTATGAGGAAGTATTTTATACATAATGGAATAGAACCACAAGGACCATTTGACATTAACGAATTGAAAAAAAGGGGCGTTAATAAAGATACACTAATTTGGTTTGAAGGACTTCCTAACTGGACTTCGGCAGAGAATATTGATGAACTTAAAGATATATTGATCGTTTCAGTTCCACCTCCTCTCAAGACAGATCAAATCACTTTAACATTCAACAAAGAATATATCCAGCAAGAAACAAAACCACAAGATAAAACTATTTATCCTAAAAAGAAAAGAAAAGTCGGTAGGTTAATTCTCTTTATCATAATAGCATTTTTATTAATTGGCATCGGTATTATGATCGGCAATATAAGAGAAAGCAATGGTGATATTAACTTTTATAGCTTTCAAGAACATAAAATGAGTTATGAGGAACTCAAGATGGCTATTGAAGAAATTGAGAATGCAAGACCAGAAGACTTTTTAAATGGAATTTACTATTACAGGGAAAACTTTATAGGTGACAAATTTATTGTAGAATGTGAAATCACAAATGAGGCGTTAGTAGCAAGGTATAAGGATGTAGTTATCAGAGTAACGTATAAGTCAAAAACGGGTACAGAAATTGGAAACAAAGATTTGACTTTTTACGAAATATTTCCACCGAATTCAACTAAGAAGTTAAGATTCAAAATAGATAAAAACAAAAACGTAAATGATTTAGATTTTGAAGTGATTGGAGCAACACCGTACTAAAGACTGAAATAATACTACACACGAAAAAGACATTGAGCAGTATGTTTACAAAAGCTCAAAAGCAACAATATGTAATGGTAATTGATTGTATTATACCTCCTTGAATTGTAATTGATATATCACAAAAAGCTGTGCTAAACTTAACCATTTACTTTATTTTTAGGGCAATAAGCGAAATTGGTAATTTCATAATGTGATGACCCAAAACACTGTTTACTTTTTTATTGGATAATAACCTTTATTTAAATTTTGCCTTGAGAGTTTTATGTAGAAAACTGGTTATCACGAAAATAAAACCACGAATTGATGATCTTATAAAATTCTGACCTTGCATAAGTGAAGCTACAATTCGATACAAAACAACAAGTAATGCTTTTTTATTGTTTCTTATGTTAAAAAAAAACAAAATAAAAACGGCTATAAATGCCAGCAATTAAATGCTACACTGATTTTGATATGATGAGATCTTTAAAAGCCGCTAATCTTCAATTATTGAAATTAGGGTTGATATTTTTTTTTGAAGTTTTTTGCCTCAGACCTAACAAAAGTTTAGGAAAGAAAGGATTTTACACTGAAAAATTTTTTCAGCAATCAAACACTTAAATCAATAACACATTGTTTATAAATTTGATAGGTCGTGTCTCTCTCTACGGCCAAAAAACCAGCATCTTTAATCAGTTGAACAATGTCGTTGAGAGATAAATGTGTTTTTTTCATTGATCCTGTGCGTTGGTAAATAACGGTAGAAGTAAATATGGTTCCGTCTAGGTCATCAGCTCCATAGAGCAAAGCTATTTGGGCAGTGTCGATGCCAAGTGATGGCCAGTAAGCTTTAAGATGTGGGATATTGTCGAGAAAAAGGCGAGCAATAGCAAAAGTTTTCATGATCTCGATGATGTTGATGCGAGTTTTCTTTTCCGGACTTCTAAAGAGCAGAGGAATGAATGCATGAAAACCATGAGTTTCATCTTGTAAAGAACGAACGAGACTCAAGTGATGAATCCGTTCTTTGATGGTTTCTCCAAGGCCCATGAGCATGGTAGCGTTTGAAGGAATATCGAGTTGGTGGGCTGTTTTATGTATGTTGAGCCATTCTCTTGCAGAAAGTTTTTCGGGAAAAAAATCTTGTCTGATTTTTTCATCGAAAAGTTCTGCTCCACCTCCGGGTATGGCATTAAGACCTGCATCTTTTAGTTCCGTCAAAAGATCTTTTAAAGAGATTTTTTCTTTTTCGGAAAGGTATTGAAGCTCAATAGCTGTTAAAGCCTTAATGGATATGTGAGGAAAAAGTTTTTTAATTTTTCGAAAAAGACTTTTATAGTATTGAAGATCGAGGTCTGGAATAATTCCACCTGTGATATGAACTTCAGTAATTTGGTCGGCTACACTTTTAATACGTTGTATAATTTCTGTTTCTGAAAGGATATAACCATCCTGCGGATGATTAGCTCGAAAATAACAAAAAGTACAATGATGTATGCAATAATTGGTTGGCTCTATGTGAATGTTGCGGTTAAAAAAAACGTAATTTCCTGAAATTTCTTTTTTGCGTCGCAATGAAAGAAAAGATAATTCATGCAAAGAGAAATTTTCGAACATCCAAAAAACTTCGTCTTCGGTAAGACGAATTCCTGTTTCGATTTTGTTTTTTATGTCATATGTTGCGAAATCCATGTTTTTCATACATAAAGAGGTGAATGATGTAAATTCCTGCAAGAACACTTCCTATGGTGGAAAACACGTGCCAGAGCCAATGAGTACCGATGGGCATAGAATTAAGAGAGATATCGTCTAACCAGCGAAAGAATAAGCTTATCACGAACATGATCATAGCTCCAATAAGGAATGATAGTTTATAAAAATGGGTCTTATAGGCAACCCAACATAAGGGCAATCCCATAGCAATTCCTACAATAGCATAACTCACATTGATAGCCAGTTGAAGTGGTAACAACTCGAAAACAGTCATTCTACTGAGAATAAAAAAGATCAAAATCAAGATGGTAAGCCAACTGCGGTGGGTGATTTTTTGCCAAAAATGGAAACTTATAGCAAGTGTAAGAACGAACATAGGCATGACGTCTAGCCACATGATCCATCGATGTGCGCGAAACGCATGATAGAACGTACTTCCTAATCCTCCCAAAAAAAGAAGGGGTATAAAAACAAATTGCATAAAAGGAAAAGAAATTCTTTTTTTTCGTAAGTAGATGTAGATTAAGAAAGCACCTACTATAAAAAGAAGAGAGCTATAAGCATTCCAAGGTTCTACTATGAAAGAGTTTTCTCCTCTTTGAAGATAAAGCCATGTTTCACGATATATAGGCCCATGATCTTTTGAAAAAATACCAGAGTCCATCATGAACCGTATTTCTTCAAAAAACCAATATAATTAAAAGGCGTGATGTTTTTAAGTTCTTCTTTCACTTCGTTAGAAACGGGGAGGGTGTCGATCCAACGATGGATTGATTGCTGATCAAGCTGACGATTACCTCTCGCAAGTTGCTTGAGTGTATCGTACGCATTTGGGAATCCTTCCCTGCGAAGGATGGTCTGAATAGCTTCGGTGATAACTTCCCAGTGGACGGTAAGGTCTTCTTTTATTCTATCTTGATTAACTTCAAGTTTTTTCAATCCTCTGAGCAAAGCTTTATATGCAATAAGACTATGGGCAAATGGTACCCCTATGTTTCGAATAACAGTCGAATCTGTCAGGTCTCGCTGCAGTCTTGAAACTGGAAGTTTCTCAGCCAACAATGAAAACAAAGCGTTGGCCACGTACAAATTACCTTCAGAGTTTTCGAAGTCTATAGGATTAATCTTGTGAGGCATAGTAGATGAGCCCACTTCTTCATCTACTTTTTTCAGAAGGAAATAGTCTTGCATGATGTATAACCAAATATCTTTGTTCAAGTCAATCAATACGGTATTCCACGAAGCCATTTTTTTCAGAAATAAACAAAGGGTATCGTAATGTTCGATTTGTGTAGTCCATTGTTGACGCTTGAGAGAAAAAGTTCTTTCGAGGAATGAATTTGCCCAAAGGACCCAGTCAATTTCAGGAAATGCCGCATAGTGTGCATTGAAATTCCCAACGGCACCACCAAATTTAGTCGTGAAAAGATGTTGGTCCAATTGAGTAAGAATATTTTGCAGTCGTTCAGCAAATACCATCCATTCTTTGCCTAATGTGGTAGGAGAAGCTGGTTGACCATGGGTTCTACTCAGCATGCATATATTAAGCCATGAATGAGCTTGACTGGTAAGTAGTTCGATGAGTTCTCTCATAATAGGTAGCATAATTTGTTCGAAGGCATTTTTAACCATGAGAGTGAAAGCTACGCTGTTTACGTCCTGAGAAGTCAGTCCAAAATGAATCCATTCTTTAACTGACGTAAGGCCTAATTCATCAAACTTCTGACGAAGGTATATTTCGACTGCTTTAACGTCGTGATTAGTAGTTTTTTCAATGATTTTAATATTCTCAAATTCCTTTTGGTCGAATTTGTCAAGTAAGGAGCGAAGTTGATGTTCATCTTCATCCTTTAAAGAAATATGTTGAGGAATTGTTTTTTTCAGGTTTATAAAATATTCGATTTCTATTTGAATTCTATATTTGGTTAGGGCAAATTCGGAAAAATACGACGACAAATCCTTTGTAAGCGAATAATATCTCCCATCAACAGGTGAAATGGATAAATGATGCATTTTTTTGCAAACCTATCATTTTTTCAAATATGATCAAAAACCATTAAAATTTAGTTGTTTTGATGATATGAATTTGGGTTCGGATAAATTCAGAAAAAAACTTTCAATTAATTTTTTCTTAATTTTTTTGACATATCAATTTTTCATGCTCTTGAAGTTGTATACTTCATTCTGAGAAAAAAAATTGTTTCAAAAATTCCAATTAAGAAATAAAATCAATTTCAGTGTAATACATTAGTTGAAAAACACAAAATGTGTTATTAATTTTCTTGAATCAAATCTTTTTTATGTTTTGGTTTGTGGATTTTTTTGATGAGCATGGGCATATAGGTGGAGAAGAACAAGTTCAAGAGTAATATCGTATAGCCTAAAAGAGTCTTAATTTTTTTTATTTTTGCAACGTGGCCCCGTAGTTCAATGGATAGAACGGAAGTTTCCTAAACTTCAAATACAGGTTCGATTCCTGTCGGGGCTACAAGCTAATGCTTCTTCCACTTACATGTAATTATTTTTGTTAGGTTAATTTATTTTCGCTAAATAATTTTCGCTGTAATATTCAATTGTTGCGAAAAACCTCTGATTAAATTGTTCAATAATTACTTTTTTTAATTCATGGTTTTATAAATGACGATATAGTCTTTTATATCTCGAAACTTCATAACTGATGTAGCTTCTACTCATGCCTATCTACTCATGCCTATATTGTAGTGATAATTTAACTAATTTTTTCATTAATTTTTTTAAAAGTATGACAATGTACAAAATTTATTTATTTTTGTTTAAAAAATGAGAACATTACTTCTTCATCGATATTTTTTATGGTTTTTATTTGCGTTGACTTCAGTTGTTACATTTTTTGAATGTTTATGGTTTTTTCAGGATGTTGTGTTTAATCCTGATTTTGAATCTACGGTTAAAATATTTGCTTCCAAAATTTCACCTGCTAAGATTTATGCTTTATTTTGGGGTGCTTTTATCATGTTCATGGTTAAATGGATAGGAGCTTTGTTAATGGCCTTGAGAAAATACTGGGGGTATTTTCTTTACCTGGTGCCTAATGTGCTTGCGCTACTTTTAGCACTTTATATTTTAGTTGTGTGGAATATTTTCAATTGGCAACCATTTGTATTTTTAATAGGAACAATAATGTTCATGGTTTCATATACCTACTTGTATTTCTTTTTCAAAAGAAAATCCCATAATGACCAAATAAATTAAGTAACTTTTGATTCTTTCTTTGTTCTATTGTCGAAAATCAGAAAGTAACAATCTCATGATCAAGAAGTTTTCAGATAAATTCATATTTGATGGATTGATTATTACTTAGTTTTTGCATATGACAACAATAGTGTCTCTGATAGTTTAGATACGGATGCTTTTTATCCATATCAACGATTTTGAAAAATACGTAAGCTGTAACATTTGTGAGGTGAAATATTGTTTCTCTTTTGCATTGTATCCGTCATAACTTTGTGAAATTTCGAAGAATATTCGATGGTTAAACTTACTTTTGTGTTTCTCGCTAAACTTTTTTAGTCTGATGGTGTTGTCCCAGAAGTGTTAGTGATTAGCTTGCATGATGAACTTAAGTGGATTAAAAGCTTCCTTTGTTGTTGCAGGTACGATGAAGCTGATGGAGTAATGGAACAAATAAATGTGATGTCAGTTTTGTAATATTTTTAGAGTCAAAAAAACATTGTACAAATCAAAATTTTATCGTATCAAAATAACCGGACCATTTTTCTTAAACTGGGTACCATCAGGAAAAGTCATAAGAATCTGATAAATATAGGCTCCGGGTGGAGCACTTTTACCGTCGTTGATGCCGTTCCAACAATCATCGAGAGATGTAGTTTCAAACATCAATTCTCCCCAACGATTGAAAATCTGTAATAAATACGTAGCCTTATCTACAAATACTCCAAACACACACCATGTCTTGTTATATCCTTCTGGTGAAAAGGCTTGGGGTACAAAAAGCCTGGGCCATTGTCGTACGTAAGCAATGTTGGAAAATACGGTATCTTGAAACCCAAAAGGATTTAAATTGTTTTCTACAGCCATGAGGCGATAGGTAAAATAACCATCTGTTTCGTTCCATAAGGAGACATCATCTTGGAAAGAGTTAAAGGTGGGATCCAGCTCCAGAACTAAAGTATCAATGTAATGTGTGGGAGTTTTTATGAGGTAAAGATGTGAAAAACCATTCCATCCTTCATATAAGTTCCATTCAAGGTTATTCATGAGTTGTTCGCCGGGATAAGCCTTTAGGAACATTGTTCTAACTACGTTGGAACTAACATGCTCAATTCCACAGATGTCGGTGGTAGTGATTTTGTAATAAACTGGTCGTTCGTTGGCTATTTTATTTTCGTCAATCCAACTGTAGTGACCAGAAGGATGATAAGGGATCTCATTTAACAATTTCCATTGGTACTTGTCGAGAGAAGAGTAGATTTTACAGCTGGAAATGGTGGTATATGGATCGACGAACCATGAAAGTTGAGTAGATCCATCCGGGAAAACAGTTGCTTTTCGGAGATAAACAAATTGTGGCAAAGGGGGAAGGTTTACATCAAAGCAAATTTCATTAGAAGATGAGCTTTTTCCAAGTTGTTTGGCTCTAATGAAGTAGCAGTAGGTTCCTTGAGATACATGAAGCGAGTCTGTATAATAAAGTTGCTGGGTACTGTCGACCAATGTATATGATGAACTGTTTATTTTGCGGTAAACAAGATATTTGACTGCCGTCCATGCATGATATGCACTCCATTGCAAAAAAACTTTGCGCTGGCAGGAATCATAGGATGCTTTGAGAAGAATGGTTGAATGGGGTGATGAAATAGGACTAATACGATGACATGAATCGAAAGATGCTATGGCGTAGGTCTCAACTTGAGAATTGGCTTGTGAAGATGTATTGACATAGGATGTATTAAACCTCCCCCAGACGGTATCTATAGGAACCCACGCCATTGAAGAAAAGAAATAAATGACGTAACCACGAGTATCGGTCGAAGGTGAGGGATGCCAACCAATCAAAGCATGCCCAACCGGATTTTGTATGCTAACGCTGTCGATTCCGGGATTAACAGGTGGAATGAGGTTTTGAAAAACTCCACCAGAAAGCGAGGAAATAGAAACACAGCCGCTTTGATCTTGCACTTGAATACGATATGTAATGCTGTCATGACAGACGGTAATGGTGTCGGTATGTTGAGTGTTTGTTGTTGTGGCAAGGATGTTCCAGTCATTTTGGGGATATTCCATCCAGATTTGGTAGGAAGAATGTGTATTTAAAAGTGGGGCATGTAGGGGATTCCATTGGAGAAGAGCTATGCCATTCATGGGATTGATGACTGATAGTTTCATGGTCGCTAGAGTGTCGGATGAAATAGAGTATTGGAAATTAGGAGCATTATACCTGGTAACAAGATAATAATACTTGATTTGATTTTGTGCAGAAGCACCCACATGGATATAAGAGAGTTGGTTGTAATTGCTAATTTGGTCTACTAGAACGAAAGGCCCTGTTGGTTGGGCAGAAGAATAAATCAAATATGCATCAAAAATAAAAGTTGGATCAGCGGGTGGCAGCCAAGAAAGACGAACGTCACCGTTGGGCAAAACCTCAATGCATCGAAAAGAAGGAGGATCCAACCCAACCAAAGAGTATGATATAACCATGAAAAAGAAAACACAAACTTTTCTCATCACGAGGTAACAATCAAAATTTTAAGTTCATCGGGTTGAAGGTACTGATTGGCAACTTTAAGTAACTTGTCTGGATCCATATGATCTACCTCATTCCAAAAATATTTTCCGTATGAGAGAGGATCAACATCATGTTTGTACAAAGAGACAAAATATTGCGTGGTAGTGAACTCATTTTCAAAATTCGAAAGATATACCCCTTTGATATAATTTTTCACTTTAGTCAGTTCTTTTAGTGGAACTTTTTCATCTAATAAACGTTGAATTTCGTGGAAAATTTCATTAATAGCATCTTGAGTTTTTTCTTTGTTTACGGTGGAATAAATAGCCCAGAAAGATAATGTTTTGTGCGAAGTTATATCTGAATAGATGCCATAAGTGTATCCTTTAGTTTCACGTATGTTTTTCATGAGTCGACTGCCAAAATAACCACCTAAAACTACGTTAAGGAAGTAAAATGCTGGATAATCGGGATGCTTGAAAGTTATGGTGGGTTTTCCTAAAATAATAGCCGATTGGGCAGATTCGGGAACATAATCGATTTTTTCTTTTTCCTTAGTGGGATGGCAAATAAGAATTTGTTCTTCATGAGATGTGGTATTTTGAGCAGCTTTAACAAGTGGGGTAAAGTCTACTTTATCTATGCAGGAAGGATCTCCGGTGAAAAATATTTGAATTTTATCCCATGGGTAATGATGATAAAATGCATGAAGATCAGAAGTGCCGACATGAAGAAAATCTTCATCTGTGGTGGGTTTAAATGCTATATGCTGATCGCCAAAAAGTAAGGAGGGGAAAAGGGTACGTGCTTTAAACATGGGTTTACGAATTTTAATCATAAAATCTTGTCGATGTTGTTGAAGAAGTGTATGAAGTTCCTTCTCGGGAAACACCGAGTTGAAAAGACATTCAAAAAAAAGATTCATCACGGGTTCGACATTGTTTTTTATCGTAGCTATAGAAAAAATAGTGTGTTCTAAGGATGTGTGAATGTTGATTTCAGAAGCGAGCTTGTCAAATTCAAAAGCTATTTCGCTCGATGTCTTCCTATTGGTTCCTTCCAATAACATTAATGCCGTGAAACTTGCTTGAAGTAATTTTTTTTCATTTTTTTTCCCAATGGGTAAAACAAAGATAAACTGAGCAAAATCTCCCTCATACGGTAGGAGATGTAGAGTAAGGTTCTCATCTATTTTAAGCTTCTGGGGAACAGAAGGTTCGAAATAAGAAATTGGAATCAATGAAGGTTTTGAATTGTGTTTCATCTCAGATTCATTTGTCGAGGGGTTCATACAAAATTTCGGAGCAGTTGTGTTCTGAAAAAATTTGCTGGGCAACTTCGATGATCGCGTCACGAGTAATAGATTGATAGATCTGATTTTGTCTGAGGAGTAAAGACCAATCACCAAGTAGTTCAAAAAAAGCTAACTGTACAGCTCTTTCTTGCATAGACACGAGTGAAGAAGAAAAGACAAATTGATGTTGATTAATTGCTTTTATAAGTTCATCGTCAGAGAAATTCCCTTCACAAATTGCATGTAATTCTTTGTCAAGTGCAGTTAAAGCTTGATTCCATGATACATTTTCCCTCAGTTCACCGACAATATAAAACAGTCCAGGATCGATATCGCCACCTACGTAAGCTGAAATACTCGAAAAAATGGGATTGTCCTTAACAAGGTGTTGTTCGAGTCGGCCAGATCTACCTTCCGACAAAAGATCAGATATAAGGTCGCAAACAACATATTGAGGATCCATCCGGGAAGGCATGTGATATGCTCGATAAACAGCTCTAAAGGGTACATTTTCTTTTAAGATTTTCTGTCGCTTTTCTGTTTGGCTTGGTTCAGCAGGTAAGGGTAAATGAATAGTTCGATTTTTTCGTATGTCACCAAACCAGTATTCAATTTTTTTGAATACTTCTTCGGGATCGATCGGACCGATATAAACTAAAATGGCATTATCAGGATTATACCATTTTTCATAAAATGTTTGAACATCCTGCAAAGTAGCACGTTCAATGTGATTTAGTTCAAGTCCAATGGTGGGCCAGCGATAAGGATGAACTTGATAAGAGAGTTTTCTTAGTTCGTGCGAAGCTCTGCCATAAGGTGCATTCAAATATCTTTGCTTAAATTCTTCGATGACCACTTGTTTTTGAATAGTAAGTTTTTCTTCGTTGATAGCAAGATCATTCATCCTATCGGATTCAGCCCATAATACCGTGTCCAAGTTGTTGCCTGGGAAACTTACGTAATAGTTGGTAAAATCGTTGTTAGTAAAAGCATTGTTTTCACCGCCAATTTCCTCAATTACATGATCATACTCATGAACATGCCGACTACCTCCGAACATAAGATGTTCGAAAAGATGAGCAAAACCTGTTTTTTCAGGATCTTCATGCTTAGCTCCAACGTTGTAAAGAATATTAACATAAGAAATAGGTGTGGATGTGTTTTTAGAAATAAGTACTTTTAGGCCATTGGAAAGGGTATGCTTAATGATGTTCACTTTTTTTTGCAAATTTACTTGAATATAAAAAAACCCGCCTTTCGGCGGGCCTTATGTTATTGATTTTTACCTAGAAGAAGCTTCCTCACTTCTTGTTTATCAGAAGTTGTTGCTTGAATCATGTAATATGATTTCGGAAGATTGGGCAGGAAGATCCTGAAAGTGTTCATGCCTGGATTAGCAGTAAACGTGTTTTGGTAAATTATTTGACCTAGCAAGTCGAATATTTTCACATGGACGTTTTCGTCTTTCTGCGAATTGAAGGAAATAAAAACAAGATCATGCTGGTTTCCGTAAATATTGAATTGATTAGCTGTCAGAGAAAGGGGAGCCGAACATGTTGTGTTGGCTACTGGCCCGTCGTGTTGAATTCCATCGAAATCAACTTGTTTGATGGAATAATAAAACATGTTGCCTTTTGCATCGAAATCTCGATAGGAGTAATATTTTGGTTCGTTAGATGTGCCAGCTCCGGTGATGGTAGCGATAGCTTCCCAACTCGAGCCATCTAATGAGCGTTGGAGTACAAAATAAGCGTTGTTGGTTTCGCTCTGTGTAATCCATTCAATGAGAGGTGATTTATTGTCGGGACAACTCACAGTAAAAGATACAAGTTCCACAGGCAAAGGATTGGTTCTATCTACCAGTATCCACGTATAAAAATTACCACTTCCTGCGTTTATGTTAGAAACTACGTTCGTAGCGGTATTTACAGTTCCAAGCAATGGTGGATTAAGGTACCAGCCAGGCATCCATTTGGTCCCATCCCAATATTCTGCTTGAATGTTGGCTTCTGTAATGGTATTAGGTGCTGCCCATTCCACATCTCGGTAAGGGATGGTAATCGTACTGGTGGGGTTGGTGGTCCAGTTGACTTTGCGTAAAATAAAATAACGATCAACAGCATAAAGAGATCTGTTCACACAACTACCAGAGGGCCAACATGCGTTCGTATTGGTCACTGCTGGAGCTACAGTGGGAAAAGGAGTATTGTTAGCAGCAGTTTGATATGTACTTACGACCAGAACACCTGGATTACTGCCGGCACCCGTAATTTGATAGGTAAAAGGCAACTGATCGGCAGCAGCAGTGGTTACCCCAAAGGGAATCACGTAAGTTCCCGTAGCGTTGTTGATATGCCAAGCTACCCTGTTCAACTCACCTTCGCTTCGAATGATACCATTGGCTGTCCCTGATCGTATAATGCCATTTTGATTTGACTGAGCTACATTGAGAACAGCTCCATTGGTGATGTTAAGAACTACATCATTGTGTAATATCAGTGCGTTGTTTTGTGCAATTAGAAAGAGATTGAACGTGGAAACAAACAATGCAACAATAAAATTTTTATTCTTCATGTTTTAAATTTTTTAATGGTTTCACTATAAGTGGATCTGCCTTTTTCTGTCTTTCTATGGAAGGAACAGGTTCTTTGTTGGGAAGTGGTTCTCGTTTAAATTCTGAAAGTGGAAGAGCTTCGGGTGCTAAGGGAAGCCTTACTCCTTGATGTTTGGAAATAAGCTCACCTGTTTCTGGATCAATATAGTCTCGACGATGACCTGTTACAAAATACGTAAAAGGTACGTTGGATGTCCCACCTTGTAATTCAATGACATCAAAACTTTCGTTGGTTTTGTTGGCAACATAAACTCCTTTGCAATCACCTTCGAGTTGTATGTATACATGCAAAGGAAAAGTATCATTGACAATGATGTTTCGTGCAAATATAGGATCTAATTTAATGTGTGCTTTACCATTGACGAGTTGCCCTCTTCCATAGTCTTGCAAGAATATTTCCGTAGCTTCGGGAGCAAACATAATACGGCGGTCCTTTTTACCTTCAAGCCCTAAAACGTCGGTGGAAGCAGTACCACCAAAAGCTCCCACGTTTAAAATTTTATAATTCACTCCTCCTGATCTACATGCCACACATACACCAACGTTAGTAGTTGTTGAAGCAATGAAATAACCTCCTCCAGTATTATCAGCTAAAGCTCCATTTTTAAAGCCTGCCACACCATAGTTGGTGCTGGTGAAAGCACCTCCAGATCCCAAAGTTAAAAAGCTCGTAGCAACATTATTACCACTTGCCATGACGCCAGTTCCTGAGCTGTGAAGGTTTCTTGCATAGACAGCTGCACCTGTGGACTGACGTGATTCAGCCCAAACTCCAATTCCATCGTTGGTTCCGGCTGCAGCTGTGTTGGCAAAATAACCGCCTGATCCTCGTGGATTAGAGGTTTGCCCCCATACTCCTGTAGCGTTAATGTTGGCTGTAGTGCTGCTATTAATTCCTAAAACTGCAATTGCTTGTGTGCCACTGGTTTGACCATGTATTGAAACACCTGTGGTGTTACTGCATTCAGCTATGATGGCTCTTCCATTAGTGATGCTCTGATCGGTGATGGCTGATATAGTAGTACCAGAAAAATAACTATTAGAGCGAAGGCCAGCCATGATGGTGGCACCTCCTGTTTGGCCGGAAGTAGCCCATATTGCGGAACCTGTTGCTGCTCCATTGGCGGCTGAATTAGCGGCGAATATAGCATCCCCATCAGCATGAAGCTGTTGAGCATGGACGCCAGCATAGTTAGCATTGTTGGTAATTCCTACGGTACCACGTGTATTGTTAAGACCATCTCCTACAACTCCCCCAGCACCTGTTTGCAGGGAAATTCCGTAAACACCAGCGCCTCCACCTGCTCCACTAACAGCGTTTTGACCATATACTCCAATCCCATTGTTTGCAGTGGCATAACCATTGATGGCATAAAGATAGGTAGCATTTCCAAATACGTCGAAAAGATCGGCAGAGCTAGCTGGAGTGGTGCCATTTACGAGAACTTGACCACTGGTCAGAACTCTTATACGAGCTGTATTGTTGGTTCGAATAATCACAGGTCTGGCATCGGTAGTTCCCAAAAATTGAGTGGCTGAATCTACCCCTGCATTTCCTGCCAGCAACCAAGCATGAGCTCGAGTAATCAGAAGAGTCCAGCTGGGTGCAGCAGGAGTTCCAGCATTGTAGTAATAGCCTGCAGGGGAAAGACCACCAGTTCCAGTATTATAAACAAGCAACGATGTGGCAGGAGAAGGAATAGTTGCGGCATCGTTGATGCTTGTTAAAGCAACCCGTGGAATTAAAATCCCACGATTGGTAGCTTGAACTTCCAACATAGCTGAAGCATCAGGTGTAAAAACAGTACTGCCTATTCCAATTGATTGAGCATTTGCAGTTAGCGAAATACCAAATGCTCCTATGATAATCACTAATTTTTTAATAAAATTTTCATACATCATCTTCATAAGATTTTTTACTATTATTTAGACAAAAATACGTAAAAAAAGTTTATCATGCCTAGTAAATTATCTGATTGTTATCATATGACAAATATAGGATCTTTTTTACAGAAAAGCAAAAAAATTAGTATGTATTTATCAAAAAACTCATGGTATTCTTAAAAATTTTATGAGGCAGGATAAAATTTTAAAAGTTTCATGTACTTTTGTGAAAATTTTAAACCATGCACAAGACAGTTGTAGAATTTTTAGAAAAAGAAATTAAAGTATTACACGAAAGTGGTTTATATAAGCATGAACGGATCATAGAAAGTCCTCAAGGGCCAGAGATTGTGGTAAAAGGCAAGAAAGTGTTAAACTTTTGTGCCAATAATTACCTTGGATTGTCATCCCATCCTGAACTTATCAAGACAGCACATGAGACGATTGATTATCGTGGTTATGGGATGTCGAGTGTTCGGTTTATATGTGGAACTCAAGATATCCATAAAGAATTAGAGAAAAAAATTGCTGAATTTTTAGGCAAGGAAGATGCCATTTTATTTTCCAGTGCTTTTGATGCCAATGGTGCTTTGTTTGAGCCATTGTTGGGGCCTGAGGATGCCATCATTAGTGATGCATTGAATCATGCTTCCATCATCGATGGGATTAGATTATGCAAGGCAAAGAGATGGGCATATAAGCACAACGATATGAGAGATGTGGAAGAGTTGGATCCTGCCACAGGAAAAATGGCGAAAGGGCTAGAGCGTTGTCTTAAAGAAGCACGGCAAGAGGGCGCTCGATTTATCATGATTGCAACTGACGGGGTTTTTAGTATGGATGGGGATATAGCAAAGCTGGATGAAATTTGTGACCTGGCTGAGAAATACGATGCCATGGTGATGATCGATGATAGTCATGCCACGGGCTTTATGGGTAAAAAAGGTCGTGGTACACATGAATACCATAACGTGATTGAAAGAGTAGATATTATCACGACAACCTTCGGCAAAGCCATGGGAGGTGCATCGGGCGGATGCATAGCAGGACCTAAAACCATCGTTGAATGGCTTCGCAATAAATCTCGTCCCTATTTATTTTCTAATTCTCTTGCACCTGCTATCGTGGGGGCAACCATTCGAGTTATTGATCTACTTTCAGCTTCGACCGAATTGCGTGACAGGCTTGAAAAGAATACCAAACGTTTCCGAAGTATGATGACAGAAGCAGGGTTCGATATTCTCCCTGGTGAGCATCCTATCACTCCCATTATGTTTGGTAAATATCCCGATTCGGCTAAGTTAGCTGGGCAGTTTGCCGATAAGATGTTGGATGAAGGTATTTATGTGATCGCCTTCTCGTATCCTGTGGTTCCAAGAGGAAAAGATAGAATTCGTGTCCAATTGTCAGCAGCTCATACAGATGAACATATTGACCGAGCTGTAGAAGCTTTTGTCAAAGTAGGAAAACATTTTGGAATAATTTAAAGTCAATATGTCTGTTTTTTTTCATGATCCATTACAAGAATTGGAAAAATTGTTTCCATCCAGTTTTACTGCTGATCAACTAGCTAAAGCTAAAACAATATTTCTGAAGGAGCTGGCATTGTTAGCTCATCGTTTTTTTGGGGGCAAGATACAGGTGGTTCCCAAAGCCCCTGTGATAGGTTTTAATTGGTTTAATGTGTGGTATACGCCTGGTGTTTCTGCCATTTCAACTGCCATTAGGGATGAGAACGATGTAAGTTTTGAACTTTCTAATCGCGGCAATTTGGTGGCTGTGGTTTCTGATTCGACTCGTGTGTTGGGAGATGGAGATGTGACTCCCCCAGGAGGATTGGGGGTCATGGAGGGAAAAGCCTTTTTAATGAAGTATTTAGGTGGTGTAGACGCTGTAGCTTTATGTGTGGATAGTAGAGATGAGACGGGGAAGAATAATCCTCGCAAAATCATCGACTTTGTGAAAATGGTTCAGCATAGCTTCGGAGCAATCAACCTTGAAGACATCAGTCAGCCCAATTGTTTTGAGGTTTTGGACGTGCTTCGTGAAGAATGTGATATACCCGTCTGGCACGATGATGCTCAGGGAACTGCAAGTGTTACTCTTGCTGGGGTAATTAATGCTCTTAAACTAGCCGAGAAGAAAATGGACGAAGCGAAGTTTGTGCTGTTTGGTGCTGGTGCGTCGAATACGACCATTGCCCGGTTATTGATCTTGGATGGCGCTAATCCTCATCATATTATTGCGTTTGATAGCAAGGGAGCTCTTCATGCGGGAAGAACCGACATTGAACAAGACAAGCGTTTTTACCGCAAATGGGAATTGTGCCTGCAAACAAATCCAGAGAGAATTGATCGCATAGAAGATGCCATGAAAGGTGCTGATGTTTTAATTTCTCTCTCTACTCCAGGCCCCGACACGGTAAAACAAGATTGGATCCGTCTGATGAACCCGAAAGCCATCGTGTTTGCTTGTGCTAATCCTGTTCCTGAAATATATCCTTGTGCAGCTAAAGAAGCAGGCGCATTTATTGTAGCTACGGGACGTGGTGATTTTCCTAATCAGGTGAATAACTCCATTGGTTTTCCTGGGATTCTCAAAGGAGCTCTTATGGTGAGAGCTCGAAAAATTACTGATGAAATGGCTATAGCTGCTGCTCATGCTGTGGCCGAATTTGCTGAGAAAAAAGGCATTCATCCTGAATACATTGTTCCCACTATGGAGGAGAGCGAAGTGTTTCCTTATGAAGCTGCTTGCGTGGCCATGCAAGCTATTGAGGATGGTGTTGCTAGGCGAAAACTTACTTTCGAAGAAGCTTTGGCATGGGCTAAAAAAGATATTGAATATGCCCAGTCTCTTACTCATGCCATGATGGAACAAGGTTATATACCTGCACCACCCAACGAACTGGTTGAAAAAGCTTTGCAAAAAACACTTGCTAAAATGGGATATGTTTGATTTTCTTCGAGGTCGTGTAGTAGAACTATCACCCGTTCATGTTGTACTTAACGTGAATAATGTTGGTTTTTATTTACATATAACTTTTCCTACGTATGAATTTTTGAGAGGGAAAGATGAAGCGTTACTGTATGTCCATATGATTTTCAAAGAAGAAAATGTGAGTTTGTATGCTTTTTTTAGCCGGGAAGAACGTGAAATATTTCGTCATTTAATTAGTGTTTCTGGTGTTGGTCCTTCCATTGCACGGATGATTCTCTCTTCCGTTGAGCAGTCTCAATTGATTGATGCTGTGATGCATCAAGATTCAACTATACTAAGGAAAGTGAAAGGTGTAGGACAAAAAATTGCTGATAGGATTGTTTTAGAGCTTAAAGATAAATTTGAATCGTTGTCTGCTATTCAAAGCACTCAACGACCTTTACACAATAATTTTGCAAGGGAAGCGTTACTTGCATTGATGCAACTCGGATATCAAAAACAACAAGCTGAAAAAGCAGTCATGAAAGCTATGGATGAATTAAAAGACTTACCCTCACTTAACACAGAACTCGTTTTGCGCCAAGCACTCAAACATATCTAAAAACAGTGGGAAAGTGAAAGTTCTGAGAAACACAATTTTTTTTGCATCGTTTGTTGGCATGTTGATACCAATTTCATGGGTATCACGTCCTGCAAAAACGGAAATTCACTTTGTTTATCCTATTTTTCAAGGAGATCCTCCAGATTCTACCGTAGATGATAGTTTACCTTTCCCTTTCAGGGATCGTTTGTGGTATGAAATACCACCAGACTATGAGCCTCCTCTCTATCTTTCTCTGCCTAAGAACTATAAAGACACTGTGGTTTATGACCCTGAATCGAATGAATACATTATTTATCAGAAAATTGGTAACTTTCATTATCGTTATCCTATCACGTTAAGCAGGGATGAATATATTGAGTATGACTTCGACAGAGCACTTGAACGATACTGGCGTGAACAGGCAAAGGGACAAAAGAAAGTCAAAGACCCTGGTTCTCTTTTTTCGTTCAACATTCCTTTCATGAAAGAGGAATCTCCTTTCGGTTCGAGTACTATCGACATTAGACCTTCTGGTACAGCTGAACTTATTTTTGGGATTAATTCCAACCGACGAGATGATCCTGCTCTAAGTGCCAAACAACGACGAGTTACCAACTTCGATTTTCAGGAGAAAATTCAAATGAACGTTCAGGCAAAAATTGGCGATAAGGTTGACTTTGGCATCAAGTGGAATACGGAGTCAAACTTCGAGTTCGAGAACAAAGTAAAATTAAAATATGAGGGGAAGGAAGATGAGATTATCAAACTGATTGAAGCAGGAGATGTGACCCTGCCTTTAAATAGCACACTTATTACTGGGAGTCAGTCTCTTTTCGGGATAAAAACCAAACTTCAGTTTGGAAAGCTCACCATGACCAATGTTTTCAGTCAACAAAAAAGTCAGACAACCAATATTACGATCAGTGGTGGTGGGCAGGTCAATAGATTTGAGCTCTATGCTGATGAATACGAGGAAAAGAAACATTATTTACTTGCTCACTATTTTAGAAATAATTACAACAAATGGCTCAAAAACCTACCTATAGTAGGGTCGCCTATCAATATAACCAAAATTGAAGTTTGGGTAACCAATATTGGCCCTGCAACTCAAGAAAACAGAAACATTGTAGCATTTATGGATTTGGGAGAGGCCAATCCTTATAACTCCATACTTAACCCTACCCCAGGTGAATATTTGCCAAGTAACAAAGCCAATAACTTGCTCTCATACATCGATCCTTCGCAAATTCGCGATATTAACAAGGTAAGCTCTTATTTACAAAGTGCTGGGTTTAGTGGTGGAGTGGATTATGAAATTGTAGAAAATGCACGTCTTCTCTCACCAACAGAATACACAGTAAATACAAAACTTGGTTTTATTTCACTTAATACTAAACTTAATGATGATCAAGTTCTTGCTGTGGCTTTCCAATATACGATCATAGGTTCAGATAGTGTCTATCAGGTTGGAGAATTTGCTAATGGTGGTATAGATCCTCCTAAATGTCTGATAGTCAAGCTTTTGAAGGGATCAAGCACCAATACCAAAATTCCTCTTTGGGATTTAATGATGAAGAATGTGTACTCCATTGGAGGATATCAGGTTAACTCAAAAGATTTTAGGCTGGACGTTTTATACAAGAGTGAAAAAATAGGTGTTCCAGTGGGTTACATTCCTGAGGGCCAATGGCAAGGAATTCCCCTCATACGCTTGTTGAATCTAGATAACCTCAATGTCAACAACGATCCTGAACCTGATGGGATTTTCGATTTTATTGATAATGCTGCAACCACGGGAGGAACCATAAATGCGAAGAACGGACGTATTTATTTTCCCGTTCTTGAGCCATTCGGACGAGATTTGAGACAAATACTTAACGATCCTGTACTTGCTGATAAATACTGTTACGATTCACTCTATACTATGACTAAATCTGGTGCAAGACAGTTTCCTCAGAAAAATCGGTTTATCATTACTGGGCAATATAAATCGGCTGTGGGTAACGAAATTATGCTGAATGCCACGAATATTCCTCAAGGAAGCGTGAAGGTCACAGCAGGCGGAGTTTTGCTTACAGAAAATGTGGATTATACGGTAGATTATAATTTAGGTAGGCTTCGCATTATCAACGAAGGCATATTAAATAGTGGTGCTCCCATTAATGTATCGGTAGAGAGTCAGTCTATGCTTACTTTTCAGACTAAGACTTTCATGGGAACACATTGGGATTACGAAATTAATAAGAACTTTCTTATAGGTGCAACCCTTCTTAATTTAACTGAAAGGCCATACACATATAAAGTGAACATTGGCGACGAACCTATCTCAAACACCATTTGGGGTCTGAACTATTCGTATCAAACTGAGTCACCATTTCTGACAAAACTCGTTGATTACTTACCCAATATTTCGACAAAAACTCCTTCTAAGATTAATATTCAGGGAGAGGTAGCTAACTTGATCCCAGGACATGCACGAGCAATTGGTAAAAACGGGACAGCTTACATCGATGACTTTGAGGCAACAAAATCTTCTTTTGAATTGAAGAATGTAAGTACATGGAGGCTTGCTTCCATTCCGCAAGGGCAGCCTTATTGGTTCCCTGAAGCTTCGGATGATTCAACTTGGAGGTCTGGATTTAATCGTGCTAAATTATGTTGGTATGTGATTGATCCATTGTTTTGGCGAAACAACAACTTAACACCTGAACACATCCGCAAGGATCCTGAAATGAGATCAAATCATTACATGCGTGAAGTTTTAGAAACGGAGGTGTTTCCATCTAAGGAAAATCCTAATAACATTGTAACCAATATTCCTACACTTGATTTGGCTTTTTATCCTTCGATGAAAGGTCCCTACAATTTCGATGTAATTCCTACTTCGGTTTCTGCTGGAATAGATGCTCAGGGAAGACTTTTACTTCCTCAAACACGCTGGGGAGGGATTATGAGAAAAATCGATGCTCCGGATTTTGAAGAAACTAACGTGGAATACATCGAATTCTGGCTAATGGATCCATTCATTTATGAACCTAACCATCCTGGTGGAAAATTGGTATTTAACTTAGGGGATATTTCTGAAGATATTCTGAGAGATCACCGTAAAAGTTTTGAAAACGGCTTACCCACAAGCGCTGAAGTGACTAATGTCGACACTACCCAATGGGGTAGAGTCCCAAAGATGCAGGCCATCACCAATGCTTTTGATAACAGTCCTGAATCTAGAAAATATCAAGACATTGGTTTAGATGGATTAAATAGCGAAGAAGAAAAAAGTTTTTTCAAAGCTTATCTTGATGCTATAGCTCTCAATTTTACCAATGCCTCACAAGCTTATGCAAATGCCTTAGCTGATCCAGCTTCGGATAATTATCATTATTTTCGAGGTTCAGATTACGACGAGCAAAAGCTTTCTATTTTGGAAAGATACATGATGTATAATGGATTGGAGGGTAATAGTCCTACGAGCGAACTTTCTCCTGAGCCTTATCCTACTTCATCTACCACACTTCCCGACATGGAAGATATCAACAAGGACAATACTCTCAACGAAAACGAGAGATATTTTCAGTATGTGATCGATCTTCAGCCATCCAAAATGGAGATAGGACAAAATTATATAACGGATATTCGTGTAGCAACAGTGAAATTACCTAACGGAACTACCACGAATGTTAAGTGGTATCAATTTAAGATACCAGTCAAAGAGCCTCAGCAGGTCATTGGAAATATTTCAGACTTCAAGTCTATTCGTTTTATGCGCATATTTTTACGTGAATTCAGTGAACCCATCGTACTTCGTTTTGCCACACTTGAACTTGTAAGAAGTCAATGGAGGAAGTATGAACATTCTTTGTTGTATCCTGGAGAGTATGTTACAGGGGATGATCAAAACCAGACTTCATTTATCATTTCTGCTGTAAGTTATGAAGAGAACGGTAACAGACTTCCTATTCCTTATGTTTTACCACCCGGAATCGAGCGAGAAATAGGTTGGGGAGGAAATACCTCTTACCGGATGAACGAACAGGCTTTGGTATTGAAAGCCTGTCATTTGATTGATGGTGACGCTCGTGCAGTTTACAAAACTACAAATCTTGACATTCGCTTATATAAAAAACTTAAAATGTTTATTCATTCAGAATTGAGCGATCCAGATCGGTATACATTAAATGACGGTGATGTGACTATTTTTATACGTCTAGGAACAGATTTTACAGATAATTTTTATGAGTACGAAATACCACTGCATCCTACGCCTTTGAGTATTAGTCCACAAGATCCTAACATACGTCAACTGGTATGGAAAGATTCGATAGATTTGGATCTTGACAAGCTTGTGGAACTCAAGAAAAAAAGAAATACTCTCATTAGAGCAGGGGCACAAGGTGTATCGACTACACTTCCTTTTTCTATCATGGATGGCCAGAACAAAATAACCATCATGGGAGTTCCCAACTTAAGTGATGTTCGTACTATTATGATTGGAATCCGTAATCCTAAGCGTTCCCCTACCAACTTAAATGATGATGAGGAACCTAAATGTGTCGAAGTGTGGGTCAACGAGCTTCGATTGACAGATTTTGACGAAAAAGGTGGATGGGCTGCCACTACTCAGATTAATGCTAATCTTGCTGATTTAGGCAATGTAACTCTAGTTGGGAATGTATCGACAGCTGGCTTTGGAAGTATCGACAAAAAAATAGCAGAACGACAGAAAGAAAACATCCTTTCATACGACATTGCTACTAACCTTGAATTGGGCAAGCTCATGCCTCAAAAAGCTAAAATCAAGTTTCCTATGCATTGGGATTTCAGCGAAACTTTTGCTAACCCTCAATACAATCCTCTTGATCCTGACGTGTATTTACATGAAGATTTGAGAACTTATTCTTCTAAAGATGATCGTGATTCGGTTAGAAGAATAGTCCAGGATTATACTCGTCGTAAAAGCATCAATTTCGTAAATGTTCAGAAGGAAAAGACATCAGATAAAGCCCATTTTTATGATATTTCAAATTTTTCCATTACTTATGCATACAATGAGATTTTCCACCGAAACATAGATATTGAATACAATTTAAAAAAGCAATATAGAGGTGGCATAGGATATAATTTTAGCACGAACCCAAAGGTGTACGAGCCCTTTAAAAAAGTCAAATGGCTACAACCCAAGGTTTTCAGAATTATTAAGGAGTTTAATTTTTCCCTTATGCCTCAGTCATTTTCATTTATGACTGAATTGCAACGCCAGTACGAAGAGAACAAGTGGAGAAACAAAATGAATGCTCTTATTATTATCGAACCAAACTACATTAAGACTTTTACGTGGAATAGAAATTATGCACTTAAGCATAAATTAACGAAAAACTTGACCCTTGATTATACTGCCAACGTAGACGCACGTATCGACGAACCTCCTGGAAGAATTGATAGAAGGGATAGTGATTATCGTTTTAAGATGGATTCTATTTGGCAGAACATTAAAAGTATGGGCCGTATTACCAATTTTAACCAAAGTACAAAATTCAATTATACCGTACCAATCAACAAACTACCGTTGCTTGATTTTTTGAGTGCATCTGTTCAATATGTAGGCGATTATCGTTGGCAAGGGGCACCTTTGTATAAGGATTCTTTAGGTAATTATGTACCACATCCTTTCGGAAACATCATTGAAAACAATCGTAGCATTACACTTAACGGAAGTGCTAATTTAACAACCCTGTATAACAAGGTTTCTTATTTTAAAAAGTTGTTACAAAAAGTACAACAACAGCAAATTCAGACAAAACCACAAAAACCTGTCCAACAACAAGATACCGTTCCCAAGAGTAAGGAACCCAAAGATACAGTTTCCATTTTTGTAAAAATTAGAGATGCGTTTTTTACCACTTTGCTCATGGTAAAAAACATTTCTGTCAATTATACCCGTTCGGAGGGCATGACCATACCAGGTTATATGGGAACAGTTGACATCTTAGGCATGTATCTCAAAAAACAGTCTCCCGGTTGGGGATTTGTGTTTGGGCATCAGCAGCCCGTACATGAAAGACTTGCTTCAATGGGTATGTTATCCACAGATACTTTACTCAATGTACCTCTGACAAGGCGATTTAAAGAAAATCTTAATTTCAGAGCATCATTAGAGCCATTTAAAAATTTCAAAGTCGATGTAACAACTTTGCGAAATTTTTCTATGGATAAAACTGAATACTATCGTTATAACGGTTTGTATTTTGAATCTTATACTCCTCAAGAAACTGGCAATTTCAGTATGAGCATCATTACATGGAGAACCACTTTTGCGAAAAATGCCAAAGATTTTTCAAACAAGAATTTTACACGTTTTCTGGAGATCCGACAAGAAATAGCCCAAGAAGTAGCAATCCGCTCAACAAATTGGAATGGAAATTACGTGACGGATACCATCACAGGTAAGTCTTATCCTGATGGTTATGGATCCACATCGCAATATGTTTTAATTCCAGCATTTTTGGCTGCTTATACTGGAAAGACTACCATGAAATGGATTTATGAGATGTTCCCTCATGTACCACTTCCCAATTGGCGCATTACTTATTCCAGTTTACAAAATATAAAGGCTTTTAAAAAATATTTAAAATCCGGAACCATAACTCATTCCTATAAGTCAACGTATACTATAGGAAGTTTTAAAGGAAACGTTCTTTTTAAGGATCCAGATGGAGATGGTTTTAGCACTGTGCGAGATGCGCTCAATAACTTCATTGCTCCCTATGAATTGAATCAAGTTGCTATCAATGAACAATTTACACCTTTACTAAGCATTGATCTTTCATGGAAGAATAGTTTGATCACAAAACTTGAATATCGTAGGACACGTAATATTTCGATGGCTTTAACCAACAATCAAATTACTGAAATGTATTCAAGCGAATTTATTGTAGGGAGTGGATATAAATTCCAAAATGTAGAATTTACAATAAATCAAAAAACATTTAAGTCTGATCTTACATTAAAATTGGATTTTTCAATCAAAGATAATAAAACCATTTTACGGAAGATTGTTGAGCAGTTCAATCAGGTCAGTGCTGGGCAACGGGTGTTTACTTTAAATACTTCGGCAGAATATCAACTTAGTCAGAAGATCACTTTACGAGCTTTCTTCGATAAAGTGTTAAACTATCCTCATGTGTCATCTCAATTTATTAATGGTAGCACCAACGCAGGAATTAGTGTGAGATTCACACTTACTCAATAACTATGAGCATTTTGTTTAAATGATGTTTTTCTGAACAATTTTCTTTTTACTCTAGAAAAAAAATAATTTTAAATTTGTTAAAAGTTCAT
Organism: Bacteroidales bacterium; assembly: GCA_026418905.1. Classification (NCBI taxonomy): domain Bacteria; kingdom Pseudomonadati; phylum Bacteroidota; class Bacteroidia; order Bacteroidales; species Bacteroidales bacterium. The sequence goes on from JAOAAK010000011.1 coordinate 49,010, forward strand.
TTTGATATGAGGTTGTCCTTTTTTTTATTTATTCATTGCCTTGCAATCATTATAAAAGCCCAGTATTGTACCCCTAATTTTTCAGGTGTGGTTGAACCTATATGTAGGGTTGTTTTTCATACCATTGATCAGAACAGTTCTTGTTCGGTAGGGGGAAGTGCATACGAAGATTTCACGAATGTGAATACCTATATTGTTGCAGGTCAATCCTACGAAATCATGGTTTTTGGAAATACCAATGGAAATTTCACCGACAGTATTACGGTGTATTTTGATTGGAACAACAATGGAGTTTTGAATGATCCTGGTGAAAGATATGCCCTTGGGCGAATTTTAAATTGTAATTCTTGTCCTGTGCTAGGAAACATCACCGTTCCATCAAGTTGCAGTACTGGTCCCAAGAGAATGCGTGTCATGAAGAAATACAATGCTCAAGCAGTTCCTTGTAATACGACTGGAG
>JAOAAK010000012.1 GCA_026418905.1 Bacteroidales bacterium
TTGGATTGAACATTCATGATAAAGCATGTTGTTTATTTTGGCAATCCTGCTCATATACGATTGGAACGCAAGCAACTTAAGATTACACTTAAATTAGAACCTCCTGAGGAAAAGTCGATTCCCATCGAAGATGTAGGTGTGGTGATTATTGATCATCCACAAATTACCATTACGAGCGGAGCTCTATCTGAATTGATGGAAAACAACGTAGCTGTAATCACATGTAACGATTCTTACTTACCTAATGGTTTACTTCTTCCATTGGAAGGTCATCATGTTCAGTCGCAACGTATACGTGCACAAATTCAAGCCAGTGAACCTCTTGTTAAAAACCTATGGCGTCAGACCGTGCAAGCAAAAATCTACAATCAAGCTCATGTGCTTGAATTTCAGGGAGACAAGTCGCATCCCCTTCTGGAATTTTATCACGATGTTCGCAGTGGAGATACGACCAACCGTGAAGCTGCCGCTGCTCATTATTATTGGGCACATGTTTTTCCTTCCATGCCCCATTTTACAAGAGATCCAGTAGGTCCCTATCCCAACAATTTGCTTAACTACGGGTATGCCATTTTACGTGCTGTCATGGCTCGCGCCATCGTGGCTGCAGGACTTTTCCCCTCCTTGGGAATACATCATCATAACAAATACAATGCTTATTGTCTGGCCGATGACCTGATGGAACCCTACCGACCTTATGTTGATCTTTGTGTTATCCATATCATGAAAAAATACCCTCATGACAAAGAGCTTACGAAAGAAATCAAAAAAGAACTTCTCACCATACCTCTCATGGATGTTCACTTGGAAAACGAAAAAAGCCCTTTGCTCGTAGCATCGCATCGAACGGCAACGTCGCTAGCTCATTGCTTTCTGAATGAAAAAAGAAAAATCCTCTATCCTCGTCTGAACATTAAATTGCCTAAACATGAAATCTTCCAGATTAAGTGAGTATCGTATCATGTGGGTCATGTGTTGTTTTGATCTGCCAGTAACTACCAAAGAACAAAGAAAAGCAGCCACCGACTTTCGAAAATTTTTGCTCGAAGACGGATTTATTATGCTACAATTCAGTGTCTATTCCCGTCATTGTGGAAGTCCTGACAAAGCTCAGGTCCACATCAACCGTGTTTTCCAAAATCTACCACCCCAAGGCTCGGTACTCATTTATAAAATCACCGACAAACAATTTAGTGAAGCTATTTATTTCAGAAATGCCGAAAAGAAAAAACCCCCTGAAGGAACTCGCCAACTTGTATTGTTCTAAATCGTAGAAAATAAAAAATCCCCTCTTTGAGGGGATTTTTTCATTTGCAACAGGCTTTTTTTCATTCTAAAAATCACAAGATAACCCGCATCAGATCGAAGCTTCAGCGTATTCTCCTGTTGCAAATATAGTCAAAGAACTTTCTTGATAGCGAATCACAACGTTCATTTTTTTTCTAATATAGTAAATATCCTGTTGCAAATATAGTCAAAGAACTTTCTTGATAGCGAATCTCAACAAAACATATCTCT
>JAOAAK010000013.1 GCA_026418905.1 Bacteroidales bacterium
ACCATGCATTTGGATCGGTTTCCCCATTGAACGCTACGGTGTTTAATGTTCTTGCTTTCACGTTCCCACTTCCATCGATCACCAAAGCTGTCGTTTCTCCACTGGGAGCAGCGAGATTGACAAAACGCACCGTACCATCAACATGTAAACGTGCCGTAGGGTTATATGTATTAATACCAATGTTACCACTACCTCGCTGAATAGTTAGACGATATACTCCATCACTCACACTATATACATATAACTGATTACCTGATGTACCATTCCCCGCGTTATTAACCCCCACCTGCCAATCTCCATTGTTATTTATTAAGCGGATACCCTGTTCTGTTGAAACTCCGTCACCAACACGCATCCCACCACGAACGTCTAATAAATAAGTTGGACTAGTAGTACCTATTCCTACACTACCTCCACTGGTTATTCTCATTCGTTCAGTATTGTTAGTTACAAATCTAAGGTCGATGGCATTGGTTGTTCCTAAAAAGTTGGTTGCTGAAGCTGCATTTCCATTAAGTAACCATGCCTTATCGTTTTCAAGCAATCGCACCCACTTTGTCCCATCCCAGTAATAATAGCCAGGTGTTACATCATTCTGCGTAGCTGTGTTGTAAACTAAAAGACTAGTAGCAGGAGAAGTTATAGGAGAAGAATTTGTTGTTGCAACTAGTGCTACTCGAGTGATTAAAATACCTTTGTCAGTTGCACGCACTTCTAACATGCTGGATGGATCTGGTGTAAATACAGCATTTCCTATTCCGACACTTTGACCCATTGTCCTTTCAAACCATGTGATCAGCAAACACAATTCAATTACTAATAATACACTTAACTTTTTCATAAATATTTTTTTAATGATGTAATCAAAGTACCATGAATAATGAAGTAGTTGATCTTTATTATTTCCTTTAAAGCTTGCTCATTTTTTCTTAGTATTTTTTGAAATATATCATCATTTTGCCTTAAAATTATTTCTGAATAGTTAGCCTTAGAAAAAGTAAAGAAATATGAACCTTTTTGATTTTGACCAAACCTTGGAAAAAAATTCAAAAAGTAATAATAATAATAATATTCCTTATCCATGGATAATATCACCAATTACAAATCTAACTTAACATTCCCTTTCATAAAAAAGAAAAAGTACATGTTTGTTAATAAAACTTCCCTATTTAAAAATTTTTTTTCCGCCCCCTATAATTATAAACAAAATGATTGATAGAAATTATTATTTTTTCCTATTCCCTCAACTAAAATATAGTAATGTTTTCGGTATTAAAATACCAAAAAGTTTCTTCATGAAGATAACTTTCATGAAATAAACTAAACGTGAACTACGATTTGCAAATGCAAGATCAGTGGAAAAAAGTAATTTTACATTTCAATATTCCCTGATTAAAAACATATTAACATTTACCAATTTAACAATTTAATTTCATAGAATTAATTAACACCTTGAAATTGAATATTATTCCTGAAGATTAAAAATGACTTTCATTGAAAAATGATACGCAGTTGTTATGTAATGAACTTTTTTATGCTGTCAAATATTGTTAAACTTTTCATATTTGAACCTCTTCTAAAATCTGGAAGAAACGTCTTTACGAGAATACGTAATAGCTTTTTCCTGAGCTATCTTGTCGTTTCGTTTCGACAAAGCTAGCTATAGACAAAATAAAAAGTAAGAAAAGAAAACTTCTTATCATCATTCTATTTATGAATTAAAATAAAAATGTGTAAAAAATTTAACACCCAACTTTTGATGATATCCCACATAGGGGTATTGGGGGAGTTTGACCGAGTGAAGAGCTCCTTGATAGAAAATATCCAGACATGAGCGAGCTCCCAACTTCCAACTATAGCCAATAGAAAAACAAACACCAGGGCTTGTACCACCTTGATAGATCTCTATTTCTGTTAACCCAGCATTGGGAACATAAGGCACACCATACAAATCCTGCAAGTTGTAATACTTATCAAACACGTACAATCTATGAGAAAGCACTCGCGTATTTACGAGAAGTGCTCCCAACTCGGCAAACCAACTAGCATTTGCATGAGATGAAAAAAAGTACGTGAAACATAAAGAAAAAAAACTTCTTCGCTCTACTCCTTCTATGGGCAAATAAACATAGCTGTGAAGTTCGCCAACAAAAGGGGGAAAAACCTCAAACGTTGTCAGACCCACGGCTTTCAAACGAACAACTGATGCATAAAATGACAAATAAAATTCATTTGACCACCTATACCGAAAGTTTAATCCTGGCATAAAAGCCAAATCATACTTCATAGGATAAGGATAATCTAACAAAGAAAAAGAATCCCTATGAACATTTTCATCAAATAAGTTTTTAATCTCCTGATACCAATAGGGATTATCAAGAACATAGGAAAGAGAATTTACATTTTGTGGATATCCTGCATAAAACTCAGCATGCTTCATGGATGGCCTAAACAAAGAAGCTTCAAACCCAAGAAAAAAATTTCCTCCCTTATCATCTTCAGTTTGAGTAAAGAGAAAAAAAACATAAAAGGACCAGAAAAATATACTAAGACAACGAAACATCCTTTGGCAAATGCATAGGGTTAAGAAGATCAAACACTTCTTTAACTGGATTAAAAGTTGAATCTGGTATTTCAACAAATACCGTGATCCAGTCAGCCATGGAACCATTCCAAAGTCCTGGCAATTCAAGAACCTTGATAGGTTTCCCTTTATAAGATTTTTCAGTAATAATTCCCGCCTGAGGATCTATAAATTGCTCGAGATCGAATTTATTTCCCTTGTAATCTCGAACGTAACCCACTATATTGACAGGATTAAAATGAGTACTTGATTCGAAAATATTTCTTATCTGCTGTGATTTTAAATTAATCTGGCTTTGCTCTACAATCTGAAGTTGAAGAAGCCCTTCATCATTTTTGCAGAAAAAAGGACCTCCTCCAGGCTGACCCTGATTTTTAACTACTCCGCAAATACGAACAGGACGATTGAAAACATTAAAGAGATAATCTATTTTTTCGATATATTCAACTTGATTAAACCAAGATGGAAAAGAAATAAAAAGTTTATCCTGAGCAAAACGAATCATCTCGTTCAAATCACTCTCTTCTACATTGCCCTCATCCAACATGATAAGGTTCGCATGAATATCTTCGATCAATTTCATCAAATAACCTGCAAGTACTTTCTGAAACAAAACGACTTCAGCATTCCGCCATGATGGAACCACATTGTCGATGTTTTTAATAAAAACAATATCTGCATCTACGGAGTTTAAATTTTTTAATAAAGCACCGTGGCCCCCTGGCCGTAAAAGTACCCTTCCATGATCGTCGCGTACTAATTCTCCATTTTCATAAATAGAAACAGTATCCGTCGACCGACACTGAACAGAAAATTCAACATTAATTCTATGGACTAAATTTTCGTCTTTTTTCAAATTCAACAACAAATCTTCAAATAATTTCAGATGTTCATTTCCCACCGTAAAATGATAGCAAGCTTGGCCATCATCGTTGGTGACATATGTTAAACCTTCAAAAATATGTTCTTCAAATGCGGTACGCGTAAACGAACCATAATCATGAAATGGTATTAATGCCTTGGGTTTATTTCCAAGTCCTAAACCTGGTTCAAAAAGAATATGTTCTAAAATAACTAAATAGTTTTTTTGTTTAAGTGCTGCATCAAGAGTTGGGTTTACCATCACTTTTTTTAATTCTTTACAAAAAGCAAACTTTTCGAAGTGTTCAAAAAAAGAAAGCATTTTACTAGATAAAGGTTTCTCTTGCTTGAGATCTTCGATGGCGGTATATAATTCCTTAAACATCCTTGTAGCAGCACCCGAAGCAGGCACAAACTTTAATAACTTGTAATCCCGATGTTTTTCATGAAAATAATTTTCATAAAATGTTACTTCTTCGGGACTCAACCGCAAAATACCATCTCCTACGTGAGCAGGTTTTACAATTTCGTAAAAATATTCTCCTTTTTGTAACAGTTCTATTTGCCTGAGAATTTCTTCTTCTTTAATTCCTATCTGACTAAAAAAAAGACGATCAACTTCTGTAAACATAAATTTACAATTCAAATATTATTTTGAAACTCCTTATAAGCCAACAATAAAAATATTCAGATCACGAGGATTGATGGCCATGACAGGTATTTTATCATCATTAAATAAAATTTGTTCGTCCCAAGGATTAATGATAAAGTTAGGAACAAGACTTGGCTCGGTACTTGTCATTATCATAATCAAGTCAGCCTCTACTTTACGAGCATAGTCGAGTGTTTGTTTTACGAAATTACCCGTTTCAGGAATAAACTCAGCTTCATATTTGATGTTATTTTTTTCAAGCAAGTCTACAATTTTATCTAAAATAGCCATTAATCTTGCTTTAAACACTTCATGCTTCAAATACATACCTTTAACGTAAACTTTTAAGTCCAATAACTGCGCCATGTAAATAGTCCACTTAATTTTTTGCCTTGATTCAAGAGTATCGTCGATCGGAACTACCACTTTCTTATATCCATCGCCATAAAGCTTCTTCTGCACAGTAATGAAAGGTATCCGACTAGATGTGATAACTTTATGTGCGTAACTTCCAACTATATGCTGAACTCCAGACTTGCCATGCGTCCCCATTACTGCCAGTTTTGCCTGAACATCTTCAGCCGCTTTAGCTATGTCAGTAAAAATGCTACCTTCTCTTGCCTCAAAAGAAAAAGAAACACCATACTTCTTTAAGTAAATATCAGCACGCTCTTGCAAATGCTGATTCACTATTTCATCAGTAACTTTATATACATTTAAAAGTTCTCTCGTATCCTTATTGATAATATGAACTAGACGAACTTCCCATCCTAACTTCTTTGCTATGCCAGCCGCATGATCTACAGCATAATCAGCTATTTCCGTAAAATCAAAGGGAACTAATACAATATCTTTCCTATTTTCCATTTTTTTTTACAAACTTATATATTTTTCCGAAATATTAACTAGAACTTATTCTTATCATAATTTTATGAAACTCTACCTAATCAAGGTCACACTGCCTCGTTTATTTCTAGCAATATATTTCCCATTAAAAGAATAAATCTTGTATTTTGCCACATAAAAATAGACCCCTTCAGGTACATCCCTTCCCTCACATTTACCATCCCATGGCTGATTAATATCAGTAGTTTTGAAAATTAAATTACCCCATCTGTTATATATACACAATTCATAATCTTCAACATTACCGCCCTTAGGCGAAAAGTACGGATTATATTCGTCCCCATTTGGAGTAAAAACATTCGGAAAAAACAGATCCCCCTCGCAATCAACAAACAATACTTCAACACTTGCCTCCACTTCACAATCCCCATTGGCCACAAAAAAAGTATAAACACCAGACTCTGTTACACCCCTTGCCTGAGAATTAATCCCATCTGACCATCCTAAATTAGAATATCCCCCCAACACCAAAGGTAAAAGTATAATAGTGCTTCCTTCGCAACCTAATGTATCTTCGATCAACTCAATTTGTGGATATTCCCTTACGTAAACCTCAATATCAGCACTGCCCGAACAGCCCTCAGTTGAAGTCACTGTGACAGCATAATTAGTAGTAACTAACGGAAATACTACTATGGAAGAATCATATTCCCCAGAAGCCCACTGATAATGAGAAAAAGGCAAAGAACATATAGCACTTAAAATCACTTCCTCCCCAGAACAAATCGTATCCTCAGAAAAATAAATATTTACGATGGGAACCGTATTTATTACTACTGTACCACTCGCCGTACCCGAACAACCATTCGCCGTACCAGTCACCGTATACGTAGTCGTCGACATCGGTGAAACCACCAACGGATTACCCTGATATCCAGTACTCCATACATACGAAGTATTCGAAACATTCGAACTGGCAAACAACTGTACCACCTCACCACTGCAAATGCTATCATCCGATACACCCACACCTAACACCGGTGCCTGACTCACAACTACCTTCCCACTCGCCGTACCCGAACAACCATTCGCCGTACCAGTCACCGTGTACGTAGTCGTCGACACCGGTGAAACTACCAACGGATTACCCTGATATCCAGTACTCCATACGTACGAAGTATTCGAAACATTCGAACTGGCAAATAATTGAGCTGTTTGCCCTAAACATATTGTATCATTTATTACCTGAACTTGAGGAACAGGATTTACAAAAACAGTTACAGAATCGACTTTTGTACAATAAGGTATAAAGGAAATATCGTCAAGTGCAAAATCATTCCCTCCACCAATTGTGTTTTCATCAATAATATAAATTTGGGCACTTACATTGCTTCCACTGTTCCATACATACGAAAATTGCTGCCAAGTACACGTCGTCGTAGATAAATTTAATGCACTACCCACCTGATTTCCATTGATATAAAACTTTAGAACTGCAGGACTAGTGTGGTAAATAGAAGTAGCCCATGCAGTCAAAAGATAATTAGTACCAGGTGTAACAGAAACAGTTTGAGACCAAACCTTCCTACCGGAAACTGAAGCACCATCAACAATCATCATTAAAGTTCCAGAACCCGGTGTATGATCCTGACATGGTGAAAAAGCACCGTGTATGGATTGAGGATTGTTTCCAATGGTATATGTGCCGGGTCCTTGTAATGAGGACGGATAATAAGTATATTCTGAAGCAAAACCTGCATTGCCTTGCTCAAAGTCCCCGTTTACAATTAGATTTCCCCCTGGATAAGTGCCAGTTACGTAATACGTCGTTGTAACAGAAGGTGAAGCTATAGGATTAGGAATGTTGGGATTATTAAGAGTAGAAGCAGGAGACCATACATAAGTAGCCGCACCACTTGCCTGCAATTGAGCAGATCCACCACTACAAATGATTTTATCTGGACCTGCATCAATAGAACCAATACTACATGGATTGGATTGACCCCACAAAAGTTGTAAAGAACACCAAAATAGAGACATATAAAACAGATACATGTTTTTCATGGCTATAAATTATTTAATCAAATTTATCTGATGATACCTGTTTTCTATTTGTAAAAAGTTATGGTTTACAAGTTTAATATACCTGTTTATAAAAAAATTGTCTGTTTATTCATAGAACTAAAAAAATGTGAAAAATCCTTTTTCATCACTTAAAACTCATAAGATTGATTTTCTGCACTATTGGTGCTTTTTTCCGAAAAGATAACATCTAAACAACTTCTTTATATTCTTTTATTCGCTCACAACATCAATGAAATATGCTATGTAAGTAATTCAAAAAACATTAGTCAATCCACCCTCTATAACCATATACCCAAGAATACAAAAAAACACATTATCCCTTTTACTGAGTTAACTTACAAAAGATAAAAGTAATTCAACCGTATCTCTAACCAGATAAGTATTCTCTAACCACCCTTGAAAACAAACTTCAGAAAATACAATCAATATACTTGAACAAATTGTTTACTTACACCTTTTTATTCACTACCTTCACGGCGAAAGAAAAAAAGAATCACGTATTTAACTTTTAATTGAAAAATAAAATAAGAAAGAAAACAAAAGTGTTACTAAAGCGCCAAATATTACTGATATATTGTATGTTAAATTCAAAAGTTCCGGTGCAAAGAAAAAGTAAGTGCTCGTGACCATGGTCATAAATAAAGCAGGAATTAAGGCCACCACATAAACTTTCCTTTCACGATAAAGATATACGGTAATTGCCCAAAGAGTAATGGTTGCTAAAGTCTGATTACTCCACCCCATGTATCGCCAAAGAATCAAAGAATTATAACTGAAAGCTAAAACATAACCTGCTGTCAACAGGACAATCGCTATGAAAAGCCGATTGAATATTTTATGTTGGGGTATAGAAAATGCATCCCCAATGATAAGACGAGCCGAACGAAAAGCTGTATCGCCCGTGGTAATAGGTGCTGCCACCACACCCAATAAAACTAAAATTGCAGCAACATTCGATAAAAACGTATGCCCATCCATCTGAAGTAACCCAAAAGAAATTTCACTAACCACACTCGCAATCGAAGATCCCTCTCGACTCAGTGCAACATTTAAATTCTCGATACTTCCAAAAAATGTCATGGCAACAGCTGCCCAAATCAAAGCAATCACCCCCTCCATTACCATGGCTCCATAAAAAACTCGACGTGCATATTTTTCGCTGGTTAAACATCGAACTATCATAGGACTTTGAGTAGCATGAAACCCACTGATAGCACCACAAGCAATGGTAATAAACATCATAGGAAATATGGGCATTCGATCTTTTAAGTAATGATAATTTGAAAAATGATCCCATAATTCAGGAAAATGATAACCTTTGACCATCGCAGCTATGATGACAGCCACACCCATGAAAAGAAGTAAAAAACCAAAAAAAGGATAGATCTTCCCAATAACCTTGTCGATAGGCAATAATGTCGCCGCAAAATAATAAATCACAATAACTACAGCCCAAAAATAAACATCAAAATTAAAAGCACAACCAGCTAAAAAGATCTCTCCCCGAGTCATACTTGCAAGAATATTAGCAGGATTGATCACAAATACAGCACCGACAATGATTAGCATCAAAAGAATAAAAACAAGAACCAACCACAAAATCACCTTGCCTAAATTCCTTCCAATAATACCGGGCAAACTTATTCCATCCATCCGCATGCTAATCATGGCCGACATAAAATCATGCATAGCTCCACCAAGTATATTTCCAAAAACAATCCACAGATAAGCAACAGGTCCCCACATGGCACCAGCAACAGCACCAAAAATTGGACCTAAACCAGCAATGTTCAAAAACTGTATTAAAAAAGACCTAGGCCACGACAAAGGAACATAATCCACCCCATCTTTTAACCTTATTGCCGGTGTGAGCAGTTTTTCATCCACGCCAAAAATTTTTTCCATCAATCTACCATAGACAAAATACCCTATTATGAGGAGACTCAAAGCCAAAAAAAATGAAACCATTTTCTTGCAAAATTATTTTTTATCATTTCATGAATAATCCTTAAATTTTGATTTTTTTCAAAAATTAGAATACTTTTTACTTTGTTGTATATTTGCAAAAATTGCCTTTTATGAAGATTCCTGAAAATGTAAGGTATACCCAAGAGCACGAATGGGTAAAAAAAGATGGTGACATCTGTTACGTAGGGATTACCGATTTTGCGCAATCCCAACTTGGTGATATTGTCTTTGTGGAATGTGAAACCGTTGGAGAAACTCTCCAAGCTGGTGATCCTGCTTGTACCATCGAAGCCGTAAAAACTGTAAGCGATGTTTTCATGCCAGTAACCGGAGAAGTGTTGGAATTTAATTCGGCTCTTTCTTCTAGCCCTGACTTAATCAATAAAGATCCATATGGTGATGGTTGGATAATTAAGATTAAACCACACAATATTCATGATATTGATCAGTTATTAAATGCAGAAGATTATGCTAAATTAATCGAACATTAAAATATAATCCATATGGAAGTCAAAAAAAATCCCAAAATTGATCTGGAAAACAAGAAAGGTTTATTTTTCCAGGTTGGTTTAATCATAAGTCTTGCTTTAGTTTTGGCAGGTTTTGAATATAAAAGGTACGACAAAGCCAATAATGAAAATCTGAATCAGATGGTGGTTAACTACACCGAAGAAAGCGTAGAAATTACTCGTCAGGAAAAGCAAGAACCACCTAAACCTCAACCTGTTACTAAAATCGAGGTGGTAGAAGACGATGTAGATACGCAAGACGATATTGACATCAATATCGAAGATAACCAAAATCAGGAAGTTCAGGCATTTGTACCACCAACTCAAGATGAAGAAGAACCACAAGTACAAGAGCAAGAAATATTCGTATTCGTAGAAGAACAACCTGAATTTCCAGGCGGGGAAGAGGCATTGATGGCTTACCTTCAATCCAACATCAGATACCCCCAAATGGCAAAGGAACTCGAAATTCAAGGAAAAGTTATCATTGAATTTGTAGTTGAAACTGATGGAAGTGTTACCAATGTGGTAGTAAAACGTGGTATAGGCGGAGGGTGTGACGAAGAAGCTGTTAGGGTTGTTAAAGCCATGCCAAAATGGAAACCCGGAAAACAACGTGGCAAACCAGTACGCGTAAGATACACACTGCCTGTTACATTTCAACTTAGGTAATTGTTTTTGCCCAATTTTTTGGTGAGTTTAAAAAGTTATTCCTACTTTTTTATATTCGTAATAATTCAGTGTTATTTTTTTAGTATTGGAATAAAATTTTTTTTATGATATTTATTGCTCTTGTTCGCCCTTTGTTCACTTTCACATATTAAAATTCTTTTACACAAAAAAATAATCTAAATTTATTTAACCTCATCCTGCTTATTTTGAGATAGCAAAAAATAAGATCCTATAGATCCAAACTAAAAACATCGATAGAACGAAAAATTGTACTATAACTTCAATCATGAAATTTACTCATCTGTTTTTGTCAAGAAACAAAAAATATTTAGCTAGAGGTATAGTTCAGCTAAGTCAACTACACAATTTGTAAGATCCCTAAACTTGGTCAATTCAAACTATGACTACACAAGTACTCAGAGACCTTTGATAAATTGTTCAGCGTAATATTTTGATGTAAGTTTTTCACCCGTGGCTTTTTCGATCATCGTATTCCAATGATATAAGGCACCAGGAGCAAAAACATATTTTTTAAGGTAATTACCAATTTCTGTACGACCCACGTAAGAAACATCGAAGCTTTCTTTTTTTATGATGTTCTTACAAATAAAGGCATGTAACTGACTAGCAAGCAATTCACCTAACAAATAGTTGTGATAGTAACAAGGTGATGTTGCGATGTGAATTTTCGTAGCCCAATCAGGCTCATTTCGACCTGAGGGTTTTTTAATCATTTGGTATTTTTCGACAAGATCCCACCATTGTTTGTTTAAATCTTGATCTGGATTTTCGTACATAGATTTTTCGAAGCGATACATAACTTGTGACCAACGACTGAACACAAGTTGTTCTAATTGAAGATAAAGATATGCATCATTACTGATTTTACTTGCTTCTTCATCGCTTAAACCAAGCATATCCTTCATCCAACCAGCATTACTTGCTAGTCTACCGAATAGCATGGCTATGGCTTCGGTTGTAAAAGTATGAGCAGGCTCACGAAGTACATATGGCAAATCCATAGATATGTACTTTTCGTACACAGCATGACCCAGTTCGTGTAACATTGTGTTCATCCATTTGTAATTATCCTTAATATTGCACAACACACGAATGTCCCCTTCATTATCAACATCAAGACAAAAGGCGTGTTGGGATTTTCCTTGTTTTTCATACAGATCAGATCTTTTCAGTATGTCCTCGACATCAAGACCAATGCTTGTAAAAAAATCTTTTGTCAGAACAACTACATCTTTACCTTTGTAATAATTATCTAGATCAAGTTTATAAATTTTAGGCGCTTCTTGAAAATATCGATTTTGATAATGCCATGGCATGAGTTCTTCGGGCGTTACTCCATAACGTTTGGCTAGGATTTTATCCATGGTGCTTTTAAGCTTAATAAAAGGTTCTCGAGTCAGGCTATCAAGTTCATCAAAAATCCGCTCAATTTCTTCTGGATCTTGTTCGCTCAGACGCAAACTCATGTCGTGATAATTTTTAAAACCCAACCTTTTAGCAGCTTCATTTCTTAGTCTTACAAGTTCACGAAGGTCATTTTCAATCTGTCGCCCTATAGATTTATGAGCAAGCCAAACTTTTTTCAACTCGTCATTGTTAGTTGAACTACTCAGAATATCTTCAATTTGATTATCTGTTAATTGTTTACCATCGACTTCAGCTCGGAAAGTATTGAACGTCTTAGCAATGGCTGTCTCTAGGGCAATGATTTTATGTTGCAATAATGTATCTATCTGATGTGAAAGATAAACATGATAAAGAATTTCAATCTCTCTTCGAATGGTACTATCGTTTATTTCTTCTTTTTTCTCAAAAATTTGCTTAAGTTCTTCGAAATTTTTAGAATTCGCTAGCATGGAGGAAATTTTAAAATTAAGCTCTTCAACCCGCTTATAGTCTTCTTCTTTGCCAGTAATCTCTGCTTTCCATGCAGCTTCGTTTAGCTCTTTGAACAATGGCTTGAAAGTCTCTTCATAAAAATGAATAAACGCCTGAGATCTTTCTTTCATGGTTTTGGTTTTTTTACAACTTTGAAGCGTCAAAATACATAACGCAATAAAAAAAGTAAAAGAAAATACGTACGTCTTTTTCATATTTTTCATCAAAAATATAAATGTTCCTCAATGTAGTCGAGAAAAAAGTTATATGCTTAAGTAAAGAATATCATCCATGTATATAAACTTCCTACAAAAATGAAAAAAATTCCTACAGACAAGTGATATTTCATTAGGATTTTTCTAGAATAATCCAAAGCAATAAAATTAAAAATCAATGATAAGATAATGATAGGTAAGGAAGCAATTAAAGTGAATAATAAAATCAATAGGGCAATCAAAGATCTATCAGATAGCTGAGGCAGAAACAAATAAAAAAAGACAAAAAAACTTAGAGAGCAAAAAATGAAAGAGAAAAACAAACCCATCAAAAAAAACGGAAACCATTTTTGTCTTGAATTCAGCAAGCTTTCACAGTGTAGTTTTTTTCTAGATAACCAATGAAATCCCATGAGAATAAAACCAAGTAAAATCATGTATGGGGCTGACATAAAGAACCAATACTGAAAGAATTTGATTAAGCCTCGAAAATTATCAATAATACTTTTGTAATAAAAAAATAAAAACCATAAAAGAGAATAACCTATAAATTTTCCAGCGATATACCATAAACACCTATACCATACTTGCCTTGGTAGATTAAGACGAAACGATATTAAAGTAAAGGCAGTGGAATTAAGAGCTAGCTGTCCAGGCATAAGGACAAACATTAATGCAAGACCTAAGGTAGTTAAAATTGAAGATTGATTGTTTAAGTATTCAACTACCATTTCCATGAAATCTTTCATGGATGTTTTGTTTTAACAAAATTATTCAAGAAAAATTTTAGAATTTTAATGTCTTCTCCATTATGATGCCTTAGAAAGGCATTAGCATGAAAATATCGACCCTTGAGGTGATCCCTTTATTAACTTTGAAAACTTAGAACACAGCAAAAATTTTTTATAATGAGAAATTTTTTCTCATTTATCTACTCGGATATTTAGGAAGGAAATTATGAAAAGTTGAAATACATTATTTCACTTATATGATTTTTGTAATGATTTATATATTTGTATGAAAATTCTTTTCATGAAAAAAGCCGTTGGAGTTATCATATTATTAGCTCTTGTCTGGAATTCATGTAGTTTGATCAGAAGTGATAATCCTCGCTATCATAACCTGAAAAAGGTCCCTCTCGCATCAGTTGAAAACAAGGATAGTTTTCAAGAGAACAAATTTCTACCATACATTTTTAAAGATACGATGGTTTCTTTTGTAGAAAATTCCCCAATTAATGAACATAAAAATATTTCACAAACCTTCACACCACATTCGAAAGAATTTTTCACTTACTCAAAATCGATAACTTTCAAACCATCTTTTGCATTTCCTAAATTAAGAAACCTTGCCATTGCACCAAAAAGTACCGTTAATTCTTCCGATGATATCGTCACATTGCTGATTTATATTTTAATTATAGCTTTGATTTTAACCTTGATTTCTCTCATTTTACCACAGTTTGTCGAAATTCTCATTGCTGTTTTTTTGATAGCACTTTTAATCCTTTTGATCCTGTAT
>JAOAAK010000014.1 GCA_026418905.1 Bacteroidales bacterium
AATGGAAGCATAACAAATAATATTATTATTGCCTTTTGCATGAGATAAAAATTAGACAAAATGAAAAGATTCATTGACCATTGACTGAGCTAGTTTTGAACTTAATAAAGCTATAAATTATCTGCAACAGAAAATTCAACACCTCATTCTGAAACTCTGCTGCATCGGATCCTTTCTTGTTATGTGAGCCTAAGATGTAAGCAATTTATTTTATAGCTACGTTCAATCTCTATGGCCAAACTCATACATAACTTATCCGGAAAGGTGAACTTTAGAACGAATATTTTATGCCACCCAGCAGTCGAAAACCATACACAGGATAATTATCCCATACTCTGTACTGCTGATTAAGAATGTTGTAGAAATTCATGAAAAAAGACAGATTGGAGGAATAGATATACTCTATGAAAAGATTCAAATCATAGGCGTCGGAGAGAGATATGGTCTGAAAATTAGGCGGTAAATAACGAAGGGCCGAACGTTTTAACTTGAAAGTCATCTGCGGAGTAATCAAAATCTTGTTTTGTAAATTGTATTGGAGAAAAGCATCTATTTCCCAGCGTGGAATATACCATGCTTTCTGTTGACGTACGGTTTGCGCTTCGTTAAATACGACCGTCATGCCTGTTTTGAAACGATGTTGAATGACCATTTGTTGCTCGAAAATCACCTGCAACCAACGAATAGAATCGTAAACGACCAGAAATGAACTATAAGGAGGCGAAAAAGTATCAGGCACGAACAGTGGATGGTAATGAATATTTCGGAAATGAACAGAAAGATTGTGATTCCATCTGTGAGCTATGTTTCCAACTACACCACCGTAGTAGTGTTCAGGTGTTTTCGCAAATTTATGTTTTGCCCGATAAGAAACAAAAGGATTTATATCCACCAAATAATGCTTAGATGCGTAATTCATGCTTCCGTCCATTCCCCCATAAATCGAAATGACTTCGGGAAATAAGGTGACATGTAAGATGAACCCAGGGAAAAAATATGTTTCACCGACTGAATCAAGTTGTAGAGTTGTATTGAGTAAACCAGCAAGAGTAAATTGCTTGAAATCCAACTCATAAGTTGGAATGATTTCTACGAGACTTGCATGAGTTCCTCCAGTGGGATAATTTTGCAACCAAGAATGCCCTCGTAAAGTCAGCGAAAGCTTTTCTTTGTTGATTTGCTTAATGAGATGCAAATCTTTCTTGATCTGAATTTGACCCGAGATCAAATGCTCATCATAGCTATACTTATCCATCAAATAGTCGTAACTGAGCTTGGTTTGCCACATCCATTGGGTTGAATCTATGGGAGTATTGTAGGTCGAAATGGTTAAACCTGGTTTGTGATAATATTGCCGAATTTCTGACGAACTTATCGTATCTTCGAAGTTATGAGTTCGAAATCCATACCAATGCAATTGGTCGAAACAATAGAAGGGACTAATTTTTATGGCAAAATTTTTCCAGTAATGGTTATAAAAGGCGTCTACCTGGGTATGAGTTCTGCCCGGGTATGCAAAATTTTCGATTTTACCAAAGGTTGAAAGATTTTGCAAGTGTAAACCTGCTGTTTTGTTTTTGTTTCTGCCGGTGCCCAAAAATAGCTCACCAAAAAAATGTTTTCTGATACCAACCCCGGCCACAAGATAATTGTTTTTTAATTCAATGAATTGTTCGCCGCTGAGTTTGGCAGGAGAAATAGGAGAAAGCTGTATCGAGAGAGGGATTCTTTTGGAGTTAATTTGGTAAGAAAAAGACGGCTTTGACAATGTGTCTGGAACAATAACAGGAGAAAAATTTTTTTTGCTAAAATCCATCAGTTTGGGTTCATACGAACCAATAACGGTAACGTTGGCCTTAAAAAAATCCGCTGAATCTTTGGAAATATTTTGAGCTAACACGAGAGATCCGAAAACGGTAAGGAAAACAAAAACAATTTTTTTCATGACCATAAGAATTATTTTTGACTTTGTTCGATCTCAATGACGTTTTTTAATTTTTCACGTGCTTCATTGACGAGGTCTTCGCCTTGATAATTATCGATGACACTCTGAAGAGCAAATTTGGCTTGATAGTAATTTCCCGTCGCAGTATAGACGTCTCCCAACAAGATAAAGGCCCGAGCTACCCAATCTTCGTAACTGGCATATTTATTAATCAGGTCAAAAACAGTATTTTCAGCATCCGTATACTTATTTTCTTTATAATAAATATAAGCCAAGTAGTATGTTGCCATAGCACCTGTTTCTGAAGCTTTTAGTTTAGTTAGAGGCTGTAAAACTTGCTTTGCATCGCCATAACGATCGATTTCAATGTAAGCTCTTGCAAGGGTGATTTTAGTTTGTTGCAAATCTGTTTCAGAAAGTTGGGCAGTTTGAATTATTCGTTGAGCTAACTGAATAGATGCTTCAAATTGATTAAGTGCAAATAACCCGTGAAGAATGTTTTTTTGGCATTCTTGAATAATTTGTTGTGAGGTAGTGATTTTCTCTAGTGCTGTGTAATATTCGTTGGCTTTAGCAAAATTGGCTAAATTGAAGTGGATGCGGGCGGCTTTCAGTAGGGCCGATTCCTGAAAATTACTCAGAGGAAACTGAAGAACACTCTCATAATCTTTCAGGGCATCCTGAAATTTCTTTTGTCCGTAGAGGCATTCAGCTCTGTAAAAATGCGCTTGGATGGCGTAACTACCCTGTGGATATTGGTTTAAATAAGACGTAAATCCTTGTATGGCCCCATTACAATCACCATCCATGAATTTGTTTTCTGCTGCTTGATAAATTAGACTGTCTTTTTCTTGCTCACTGATGCTTTTACCTTGATGGCTTACATAGTCGAAAAAGGCATCGAGCTGATCCATTTCGGTGTAGATATTTTTGAGGATGACCCATGCCTGACGAGATTCGTCGGTGGAGGGATATTCCTCGATAATTTGCTTAAAAATCTCAATGGCTTTTTCACGTTGATGAATGTTTCTATATAAACTTCCCAACTTGACCAATGCTGTCAATTTGATGGCATGATCGGGATAATCTTGAATAAGTTTTTGATAATATTGTATGGCTTTGTCGTTTTGATTTAACAATTCGTAGGTAATAGCAACTTCGTAGATGGCCAAAGGTCTAAGGTTCGATTTAGGATACTTTTCGATCAACAGATTCATGGAATTGATCTTTCCCTGAGTATTGTTCTGAGCACCATCGATCATTGCTAACTGATAGAGAGCATAATCGGTTTGTTCTAACTTTTTTTTGTATGCCGATTCGTAAAGTTCTTTGGCTTGTTGATATTTTTTTTGTTTAAAATAACAATCTGCAAGCCGCAGCTGAGCGTCTGTGAGCACAACAGGTGTTTCTCCTTTAGCTATTTGTAAAAAACGATTGAAGGCATTGGCCGCCTCTTCATATTTTTTCTGTTTCAACAAGACATATCCCAAACCATACCAACCACGTGCGTACTCAGGTGTTTTTTCGGATGGAGGGTATTGGATGAATTGCGTGTAGAAATATTTTGCGGAGTCGAAGTCATTTTGAATAAAATAAACTTCACCTATCCAAAACAAGGCTCTTGCATATAAGCTTCTGTCAAAATTGTTTTTCAAAACTTCAAAGAACATAGATTTTGCTTTATTATAATCTTGTTGATTGTAGTATTGGAAAGCAAGGTATAAATTAGCTTTTTGATAGGCAAGCGACATTTCTGGCGTGCGTGTCTTGATTTTTTTAATTTGTTGAACAGCCTCAGCGTAATCTCCAGTGGACATAAGGATTTTGGCGAGCCATGTTCGAGCTTCTTCGGCTCGTGGCGAGGTAGGATAATTGCTGAGGTACGACTCTAAAGCTTTCATGGCATTGTTAAACGGATAATAATCTAGTTCATAAGATAGTTTTACAAAGTGAAACAAAGCATCTTCCCGAACCAAAGAATCTTTTCCAAACTGGTAGGCTTCATAAAAACTGTTTAAAGCAAATTTTTTTTGATTGGTCTGAACATAACAAAAACCTAAATGATAATTAGCTTGCTGATAAAGAGAATCATTTTCTTTAGAAATTTTTGTAAAATATTCTATAGCCTTAGGATAATTCTGATTAGCATAGAAAATATATCCTTCTAAATATGTTTCATTGGGATTGAGCTTGCTTTTATTTTGATCAATAAAATGAGCATAATTCAAAGCATCACTATATTTTCCTTTTTGATACCAAGCATACATGAGCATTTTAGCAATTTCGTCTTTGCGTTTTGAGGATAATTTTTCAAAAAGAGGAGAAGCATAATTGATAAGATCGTCGTATCTTTTCTGATAAAAGTAAATCTGACTAATGTAGAATGGAACTATGTTGGCATAAAAGCTGTCGCGAGTAAGTTGGAGAAATCCTTGAAGAGCTGTTTCATGTTTGTTCTCTGTAAACTGAATGTGGCTGTAAAAGTAGATGGAATGGTTTTGATAGGGAGATGGAATATCTTTTACGGCTAAGAAACGTGTTCTTGCTTGATCATATTGATTGAGATTAAAATAGGCATATCCTGCCTTGAAATGAGTAGTAAGTTTCTCGTCTTCATTCATTTTTTGAACATCACATTTTTCGTAAGCAGTTACTGCATCTTTCCATTTTTTCTCACGATAATATAGCTGACCCAAATAATAAAAAGCGTAATTCAAATGCATGCTTACGGGGTAACTCTGGATGAAACTTTTGAGAAGGTAAATAGCATCATTATTTAATAATTCATAAGCAGAACGAGCTTCTAGGAAAGCAATTTTCTGTTCTAAAAGCATGTTGCTTTGATTCGGTGAAATAACGAGGGGATTTCTTAAAAAAGAAAACTTGTTTTTATTTTCCAAATCGAAGATTTTGAGAAGAGATGAAGATGATGATTGTTCAGAATATAACCATTGACAATAAGAAAAATAAGTTGTAATCAAACATAGAGTCAAAAAAAAGCTTTTTTTCATGCCACATGTATTTGGGTAGTAAAATTAGTACTTTTTAAATTTATCGCGAGAATTGTCATATTAGAGTTTAATGTAAATTTGCAAATGGAAGGGAAAAAAGATGAAAATAGAATCATACGCTATTGACGACTTCAAGGCAAGGGGTTTTTGTGTTCGTAAAAATTCGGATGGAGAATACGAACTGTTTTATTGTCCAATGATGCCAAAACTGCTAACTACCGATTTTTTTTCTCGTATCTCAGATCCGGGCGAAGCTCACCAGACATCCTTAGTCGAGATTCGTTTTAAGAATTCCCATAAGGAATTCTTTCATGTCTGCTCAGATATAGCTTTGAAAGAAGGCGATATAGTCGCCGTAGAAGCCAATCCAGGTCATGATTTGGGCATTGTTTCACTTACCGGACCCTTGGTTTTAAGGCAATGGCAAAGAAAAAAACAACTATATGAGAATAAAGAGATAAAGAAAGTCTATAGAAAAGCTCGTAAGCAAGATATAGAGAAATGGTTTCAAGTCATTCATAGAGAAAGACCTACTTATTTTCGTACGAGAAAAATTATTGATGAGTTGAAGTTGGATATGAAGCTCAATGACGTTGAATTTCAAGGTGACGGTACGAAAGCCACATTTTATTATACAGCCGAAGGCAGGGTAGATTTTAGAGAACTTATCAAAATTCTTGCTGACGAGTTTAAGATCAGAGTCGAAATGCGTCAAATAGGCGTGCGCCAAGAGACTGCTAAATTAGGAGGAATAGGACCTTGTGGTAGAGAATTGTGTTGCTCAACATATATGGCTTTTTTCAATTCAGTTACTACTCAGTCTTTAAAAATTCAGCAACTTTCCTTAAATCCAAACAAAATTGCTGGCCTATGTGGTAAGCTCAAATGCTGTATGAACTACGAAGTTGATGTATACAAACAAATACTCTCCGAATTTCCGGACTCAACCATACCTCTACTCACTCATAAAGGCAAAGCCGTATACGTGAAAAGCAATATCTTTAAACAAACCATGTATTATGCTTATGAGAATGAACCTCAAAACTTAATGGCTATCCCCGTGGAGAATGTTGTGAAGATTCAAGAAATGAACAAGAAAAACATCTTGGTTGATAACCTCGAAGAGTTTTCCGTTGCCCTTGAAAGCACATATGAACAAGTCATCTCTGATTCCAAGGAAGACATTTCAAAAATGGAAGACGAATGAAAAATGTCATCACGATATTCATTCTTATTTTCATCGTTTCATGTAAGAGGCCATTTTTTCAAGAAATGAAAGCTTTCTCTGAACTGCAATGGCACATGGATAGCATCGCTAAGTTTAATTTTACGATAAATGATACAGTACAACTCTATGATTTTTATGTTTTGATTCGTCATACCAACGAGTATCCTTACCAGAATTTATATTGTTTTGTGACAAGTCTTTACCCTGGCGAAGTGATTAAATGCGATACAGTTAATTTTATTCTTGCCGATGAACAGGGCAAATGGATAGGCAGGAAGAATGGTAAATTTTATGATAACGAAATATTGATCAGCCGAAAAGTTCGTTTCGAGAAGGCTGGCGTTTATTCCTTTGAATTTGTCCACGCCATGCGGGATACGATTTTGAACGGAATTCATTCATTTGGAATAAAACTTGTACCAGTGCCATATAAATAAAAAATTTATGAAATTAAATATGCATGATTTTTTATGGAGGAACATACCGGAACATGACAAAAAAAGACTAAGACTTTTGTGGTTGATATACTTTGTGGGTTTTGGTTTATTCATTCTTTTTTTTATTGGTGTTTATTTTGGACTTCTTGGACCCATACCTTCCTTCAGACAGTTGGAAAATCCCGAAACCAACCTTGCTAGTGAAATATATAGTTCCAATGGTGTTTTGATGGGAAAATTCTATGTAGAGAATAGATCCAATTGTGAATACAAAGATTTGAGTCCATATTTAGTACAGGCTCTTATAGCTACAGAAGATATTAGGTTCCATCGACATGCAGGCATTGATGTGAGGGGTTTGATGAGAGTAATATTTAAAACATTTATTGGGGGAAAAGAAAGTAGTGGTGGTGGAAGCACCATTTCTCAACAATTAGCAAAAAACCTTTTCAAAAGACCCGATGATATATCTTTTCTGGAGCTTGTAACCATTAAATTCCGTGAATGGATGACAGCTATAAAACTTGAGAGAAACTATACCAAAGAGGAAATTATTGCAATGTATCTGAATACTGTGGATTTTGGCAATCAAAGTTTTGGAATCAAGTCGGCAGCTAAAACTTATTTTAATAAAGAACCTAAGGACCTCTCTATTGAAGAAAGTGCTTTGCTTATTGGTATGCTTCAAGCTCCTTCACGCTATAATCCTATTCGTAATCCTGAAAATGCTAGAAAACGTCGTGCTGTTGTCTTACGCCAAATGGAAAAATATGGTTTTATCACAAAGCAGCAATTTGATTCACTGAATAAATTGCCACTTTTGGATACGAGAAAATTTCAGATTCAGGATCATCGAACGGGGATTGCGCCTTATTTCAGAGAATACTTACGTATTTTAATGACAGCTAACGAGCCAAAACGGGAAGAGTTTACCAATGACTATGATTATCAGCTTGCCCTGAAAGAATGGGAAGAGAATCCACTGTATGGTTGGTGCAATAAAAACAAAAAACCTGATGGTTCTCCTTACAATCTTTATACTGATGGTTTGAGGATTTACACTACTATTGACACACGTATGCAAAAATATGCTGAAGAAGCTATCGCAGAACACTTAGGCAAAACACTTCAAAATCAGTTTGTCAGAGAAATTTCACGTCATCCTTATGCTCCTTTTACTGGTGCTTTGAATAAAAAAGATGTCGAAAAATTAATTGAACTCTCTAAAAAACGATCCGATCGTTACTTATCTATGAAAAGAGATGGGTATACTGATGAACAGATTGATTCGGCTTTTCTTACTCCAATTCCCATGCGTGTTTTTTCTTGGCGAGGCGAGAAAGATACGACGATGTCCCCACTCGATTCTATAAAATACTATAAATGGTTTCTGAGAGCCGGTTTTCTTGCCATAGAACCTCAAACAGGCCATGTTAAAGCTTATGTAGGAGGTCTGAATTATAAATACTTCAAGTATGATCATGTAACCAAAAGTAGGCGACAAGTTGGCTCAACATTTAAACCATTTGTTTATGCTACTGTTTTTGCCGATGGACAATTCAATCCGTGTAGTCGTGTTCCTTTACTTCCTGTTACGATAGATCTTGGTAATGGTGAAACATGGACTCCTAAAAACTCAGGAGAAGTCAAAGAGGGTGAAATCGTTGACCTCAGATATGCGTTAGCAGGTTCTATCAATTGGGTTTCGGCATACCTCATGAAAAACACAAGTCCAGAAGCTGTTATACGCCTTGCTCGCAAAATGGGAATCAAAAGCTATATTCCTCCTGTTTACGCAATTTGCCTGGGAGTTCCTGAATTAACCTTGTATGAGATGGTTTCAGCTCAGACGACCTATGCTAACAGAGGAATTTATACTGAACCTATAATTGTTACTCGTATTGAAGATAAATTTGGTAATGTATTGGCTGAGTTTAGACCAAAGCATACTGAAGCAATGAGTGAAGAAACTGCTTATATGATGGTAGAGCTTATGAAAGGTGTGGTTGATTATGGAACTGGTGGACGCATACGAACAGTGTATGGGATTAAATATCCTGTCGCTGGAAAAACAGGTACAACTGACAACAACAGCGATGGATGGTTTATGGGTATTACACCTGGATTGGTGGCTGGATGTTGGGTTGGAGGCGAAGACATGCAAATTCATTTTTTGAGTACCGCTCTCGGACAAGGAGCCAATATGGCTTTGCCAGTATGGGCAATATTTATGAAAAAAGTATACAACGATCGTTCTCTTAACATACCAACTTCAGATTTTGAAAAACCAGCAAGACTTCGAGTTGATTTAGATTGTGTTTCCGAGAAAAAAAGCCCCGAAAAGCCAAACAAAAATAAAAGTAAGGATATTTTTCAATAACTCATCAAATGCCTGCCCAACTTGACATATTGATTTCATGGAATATCACGCGAGAATGGACTTTATTTCTTGATAGAGATGGTGTTATTAATCGAAGAATAATTGGAGGATATGTTGTAGTTCCTGATCAATTTGAATTTCTTCCTAATGTATTTGAAGCATTAAATTTAGCATCTAGTATTTTCGATAAAATCATTGTAGTGACTAATCAACAAGGAGTGGGTAAAAAGCTGATGACAGAACAAGACTTAGAGGTTATACATTCTTATATGATTGATAAGATCGAACAACATGGGGGCAAAATCACTAAGATCTATTACTGCACACACTTGGTCGAGGAACAAAGTCTTTATAGAAAGCCAGAACCAGGTATGGCATATCGAGCCAAAAAAGATTTTCGAGATATTCAGTTTTCTCGTTCAATCATGGTTGGAGATACCAAAGAAGATATGCAATTTGCTCGAAACGCGAAGATGAAGGCTGTTTTTATAGGAAATCCTCACGAAATTGAACTATCACGACATCTTTATGACTTGTATTATCCGGATTTGTATAGTTTTGTGAAAGAAGTAAAATGGGCTGTAAAAAGATAGATATGAAACAATGGTTTGTTCTATTGTTTACTTATTTTTTGGGTATTTTGTGCATGAGTCAAACAATTGTAAATATTAACACTTACGATAAGCAAGGTCGGAAACATGGTTATTGGGAAAAGAAAAAAAACGATAAAATAGTTTATAAGGGAAAATTTATTCATGGAATTCCTGTGGACACGTTTCTTTATTTTTACCCGACGGGAAAAATTAAGTCTGTTATGATCTATTCAGATAGTGGAAAAAAAGCAAAAGCAACTTTCTACAGTCCATCAGGTACTATATTAAGCGAGGGAATGTATGTTCGTATGAATAAGGAAGGCCTCTGGAAATACTATACCGAAGAAAATAAGCTAGCGAGCGAGATAGAATATAAAAACGGTAAAAAAAATGGGCGTGCTGTTTATTATTTTCCAGACGGAACCATAGCTAATATTGAACATTACGTAAATGATACGCTAGAGGGTGAATACATTAGATATTATGACAATGGTAACATTCATTATAAAGGCAATTTTTCAAAAAATATGCGACAAGGTGATTTTGTGTTTTATTATTACAATGGTCAATTAAGCGCATCAGGAGCATATAAAGATGATTTGCGCGAAGGTTGGTGGAAGCTTTACGATAAAGATGGAAAAATCATTCTTGAAGCTTATTATCATCAAAGTGATCTCGTTAAAAAACATGTTTATCAGAAAGATAAAGACCCGGAAGTATTGCAGCAAATAGATTCAGAACTTGATCTTAAAGCAAGAAAAGAACGTGAAGAAAAAAAGAATCAAAAAATAGAAGATGAAGAATAAGATTTTTGTTATTTTTCTATTCTCGACCTTGTTTTTTTCTTGTAGCAAACAATCCGATGATAAAGTCGATGTGGGTTATGATTTTTACCCCTATAGGGTAGGTTCATGGGTAATATATGAAGTAGATTCGATATTTTACGATGATTTCACGGGTATTTCTGATACATTTCATTTCTTGCTGAAGGAAGTTTTTGAAAGTGAATTTATCGATGAGGAAGGTCGTAGAAACTTGCGTCTTGAAAGGTACGTAAAATGGAATGATTCGTCCGATTGGGTCTTGAGAGACGTATGGTATGTCCATAAAAATTCCATGCATGTGGAGAAAATCGAGGAAAACATACGATTTATACGTCTTATCTTTCCAGTCAGAGAAAATGAAAGCTGGGATGGTAATGCCATGAACTCCATGAACGAGCAAAAATATTATTATAAAAACGTTGATAAATTCTATGCTATAGATAGTGTGTTATCTTTTGATTCGACTGTTGTTGTAGTACAAAACAAAATACAAAATCTCCTCGAAGAAAAAGATCAATTTGAAGTCTATGCTAGAGGAGTAGGTCTAATTTATAAAAATTATAAAGACGTTGGTAAAGAGCTGACAACTGGTCAGATCAAAAAAGGTCTACATTATAGTTGGAAAATAATCCAGTGGAAAATTTAATCATATGAAAACAAATTTTTTAGTTACATTATTATTTTTCTTTTTACAAGTATTTACTCAATCAGGTGGATACTATCGTGTTGTTTTTAAAGATAAAAATAACACTCCCTATTCTTTGAGTCACCCTGAACAATTTTTGTCTCAGAGAGCAATAGCACGGCGTCAAAAATTTAATATCCCAATAGATCATCGGGATTTACCTATTGTACCGTCTTATATTACGGAAATTCAGCAACTAGGTGCGATTCTACATAACAAAAGTAAGTGGTTCAATTCAGCTGTTTTCTTTGTACCAGATACCAACTTGCTCTCCCAGATTCGCCAGAAGACGTTCGTCCAGTCGATTACCTTTCTTAAACCTCAGAATCCTGTAAAAAACAACAAGCGACGTGGCTCACAGAGTGTAATACTTGATCATTGGGCCACAACGGTCTATGAAGCTTCTCTTTTCGCTAGCGAACAAAATGAAGCTCGGATCAATTATGATTATGGCTTTGCTTTCACTCAGAATGCTTTACTTGCTGTTGATTATTTACATGGGAATGGTTTTACCGGAAAAGGTATGGTTATAGCTGTCTTGGATGCTGGCTTTTTTAAAGTCAACGAATTAACTATTTTTGATAGCTTAAGAAACAGTGGTAGGCTATTAGGGACAAAGGATTTTGTCAATCCCGGGGGGGATGTTTTTGCTCAAAGTACCCATGGCATGGCAGTATTATCTCTCATGGCTGGTAACGTGCCAGGAAAATTGATAGGTACAGCACCGCATGCAAGTTATTGGTTGCTGCGGTCTGAAGATGCTAATTCCGAATACCTGATCGAGGAAGACAATTGGGTTGCTGCTGCAGAATTTGCAGACAGTGTGGGAGCCGATATTATTAATTCTTCTTTAGGATACACTACTTTTGATGATAGTCTGCAAGATCATACTTATCAAGACATGGATGGGAATACAACTCTGGTAACACAAGCTGCAGATATAGCTGCAAGTAAAGGCATACTTGTTTTTAATTCGGCTGGTAATAGTGGTAATAATGAATGGTACTATATAGGTGCTCCTGCTGATGCTGATAGTATTATTAGTGTTGGTGCAGTCGACTTAAATGGGGTTTTGGCTTATTTTTCGTCACGAGGGCCGACATACGACGGCCGGATTAAACCAACAGTTTGTGCCCCAGGGCACATGGTTTATGCTGTTACTGCCTCAGATGACGTTGAACAAGGAAGTGGAACTTCGTTTTCATCTCCCATTCTTGCTGGGGCAGTGGCTTGCTTGTGGCAAGGTTTCCCTGAAAAAAGAAATACTGATATGATCGATGTCGTGATTAAATCTGCCCATAAATACACTAACCCAGATAATGATTATGGCTATGGAATACCTAATTTAGCAATTGCTTCCTTATTACTTGGTGGGCAAGATTTCTCTCTTACCAGTGAAAAACTAGCTGTTTTTGCGTACCCCAACCCTTTTGATGAAGAAATTAATTTGATCGTTTACTCTAATAAAAAAGCTGATTTGGACGTGCAAATATTGAATTCTCAGGGTAAGGTCGTATTTCAGACCACTTTTAAAACCATTGTAGGTTATAATTATTATTATTTAACTTTTTTAAACAACAGAAAACTCAATCGTGCGGGCACTTATTTCCTTAAAGTATCTGATTCGTATCGTTTGGCTGAAACAAAGCTAATTAAAAAATAACATATGATACTTATTGCAGATGCTGGTGCTACCAAAACAGCATGGCGCATTTTTGATAACAAACATATTTTCTTAGACCAAATTTCTTCTGGCATACATCCACTTTTCATGAATGTAAGAAGTATAGAAAGCGAAATTGAAAAGAACATCCTCCCTTTTGTAAATACTGAAAAAATTGAAAGAGTTTACTTTTATTGTGCAGGTTGTGCGACACCTGCTTTACAAACAAAAGTATACGATGCAGTTAGCCTTTTTTTCCCAAACGCATACGTATATGTAGGTAGTGACTTGGAGGGAGCTGCTCGTGGAATTCTAGGAAACAAGGAAGGATTGATTTGTATTATTGGTACCGGAAGTAATGCAGGTGTATGGAATGGGGATAGGATCATTTCACAAATTCCTTCTTTGGGGTATATCCTTGGCGACGAAGGCAGTGCTTCATGGATAGGTAGGCAAATAGTTTCCCATTACTTTAGGAAAACCATGCCACATTATTTGAGAACCATTTTTGAGCAATATTTTTCTGGGGATCTGGATTTTGTTTACAAAAACGTCTACCAAAATCCTTCTGCCAATTTGTTTCTTTCTTCTGTTACAGAAAAATTCATCCAAATTAAAGATGAATTTATAGAGAAAATTTTATCTCAGTCGGCTCGAATCTTTTTTGAAACTTTTGTTCTTCCGATTGAGCCTATTTTGCCATTAGGTTTTGCTGGATCAATAGCTAAAATCAATGAAAGTAATATTTATTATTGGGCCAAGCATTATAACCTCGACATTATTTCCATACAAGCTAGTCCAATAGAGGGTTTATATGAATATTACCTTAATAACTATCCCATGCAACATTATGAGTAAAAAAAATTTATAGTTTTGTAACAAACAAAAATATTTGATTATGACAAGATCACAAGAATTAATGGAACTAGAATTTAGGTACGGTGCTCACAATTATCATCCCTTACCGGTCGTACTTGAAAGAGGGGAAGGGGTATATCTCTGGGATGTGGAAGGCAAGAAATATTTTGATTTTTTGTCTGCTTACTCAGCCGTTAATCAAGGGCATTGTCATCCCAAAATTGTCGGGGCTTTGGTGGATCAGGTAAGAAAACTTTCCTTGACATCAAGAGCTTTTTACAATGATTCATTAGGGGTTTTTGAGAAGTTTGTTACTGAGATGTTTGGTTACGATAAGGTTTTGCCCATGAATACTGGTGCTGAAGGAGTAGAAACTGCTATTAAGCTTACGAGGAAATGGGCTTATTTAAAAAAGGGAATTCCTCGTTACGAAGCCAAAATCATCGTATGTAACAACAACTTTCATGGGCGTACTACAACGATTGTGAGTTTTTCTAGCGATCCTTCCGCATATACAGATTACGGTCCTTTTACTCCTGGTTTTATTCAAATTCCTTATAATGATCTTAATGCCCTAGAGCAAGCTTTGCAAGACCCCAATGTAGCTGGTTTTTTAGTCGAACCCATTCAGGGTGAGGCTGGTGTTGTGGTCCCTGACGAAGGCTACCTCAAAGGAGCTTATGATCTTTGCAAAAAACACAACGTTCTTTTTATTGCTGATGAAATCCAGACTGGAATTGCTAGAACTGGTAAGCTGCTAGCATGTGACCATGAGAATGTTAAACCTGATATTCTTATTCTTGGCAAAGCCTTGGGAGGAGGTGTTTATCCCGTTTCAGCAGTACTGGCCAATGATGATATCATGTTGACCATTAAACCTGGTGAACATGGATCTACCTTTGGTGGAAATCCCGTAGCTGCTCGCGTTGCTATTGCTGCCTTACAGGTAGTTGAAGAAGAAAATTTAGCTGAGCGTGCTGCAAGGCTAGGTGAAATATTCAGAAATGAACTTAAGAAAATAGAAAGCCCTATGCTCGAAATCATTCGGGGAAAAGGACTTCTCAATGCGATAGTAATCAAACCATACCAAGGAAAAACAGCTTGGGATGTTTGTCTCAAAATGGCTGAAAACGGATTACTTGCTAAACCGACCCACGAGCACATTATACGCTTAGCACCGCCACTTATCATTTCTGAAGGTCAAATCTTGGAAGCAGCAGAAATCATTCGAAAATCAATCTTGTGTTTACATTAAGGATTTCGAATATAGAGGTAGTAATATCCATCGTACAAACAAGAATATTTTTTAGCGGGTCTCTTAGCAGGCCCGTTTATTTTTGATCCGTCAGTGATGATGAATGAGGAACCACAAACGGGATCGTACATAAAAAGTCCCGAAGAATCCACAACTAATCTTTCGCAATCAGTTTGTGGATGATAAGGACATGCACGTTCAAATGCCACAAATTCATCATACGAAAGTCTATAGACAATGATCCCTTTATATCCCCCTGTAATGTATACATAGCCTCCTATGGCATTCAACGCATTGTAAACAGTATTGTTTAAATCAAGCTGAATGTTTACAGGTACATCAGGGATGATTTCATCCTCTTTGCCACAATTGGTTAATGTACTAAATGCAAAAAACGATGTTAATAAAAAAATTTTTTTTAGGTTCAATTTTTGTTGTATTTTCGCAATTCAAAGATAATAATTAAGAATGCAAACCAGATTTATTTGGATATTAATAGTTTTTATCTTATCAGTTGCAAGTACTTCATGTGATTTATTCAGGCGAAGCAATATAGATAACAAAGAAAAAGCTATTCAAAAAGAAAAGAAAAAAAGACAAAAGCAAGATACTATTTTATATCAGAAAGCACTAAAACAACACATGAAAAATCAATCCAAAGAAACTCGAAAAGCCATGAAACAATCCATGCGAGAAGCTAAACGCAATAGAGAACATAAACCTGAACCATTCTATCTCCGCTGGTACAAAAAATGGTTCCGTGAAAAACCCCAACAGAAAGATAAGGGCTAAAAGTTCTTTTGTTATAGATGGAAAATTTACTATTGGAGGTGGAATGCCTCCATGTTTTTTTTAATCATACACATCTTTTAAAAGGTATTTCCTTCTTTATCAAAAAAGGCGAAATTGTTGGACTGGTGGGGGAAAGTGGTTCAGGAAAAAGTTTAACTTCTCTTGCTATAACTGGACTTCTACCTTCTTACATGATTACTGAAGGAAAAATTTCTTTTTACAAAGAGAATAAAACTTATGATCTACGAAGTTCTGAAATTAACATAATCAGGGGCCATCATATTACCATGATATTTCAGGATTCACTCCTATCTCTCAATCCTGTTCTTAAATGTGGCATGCAAGCAACTGAAGGTTTAAGATGGATAAGAAATAACGGACGAAAAGAAGCGAAGAAAAAAATCAAGGCATGGTTTGAACGTGTGAAATTAATACCTTCTGATCGTTTTTTTTACTCCTATCCCCATCAGATTTCGGGAGGGCAGCGTCAACGTGTGATGATTGCTTCATCACTCTCTATTGAACCAGACCTTCTTATTGCGGATGAACCAACTACCGCACTTGATCCTATCATGCAAAAGGAAGTAATCGACACCCTGCGAAAAATTTATGATGAAACAGGAATAAGTATTCTTTTTATTTCCCATGATCTTCATTTAGTTCGAAGCTTTTGTCACAGGATGTACATTATGTATGATGGACAAATCATTGAATCGGGCTATCCTGAACAAATTTTTAAGATGCCACGTGAATCCTATACTAAATCCCTACTTTTATCCATTCCGGAAGTTAGGAAAAAGGAAATGAGAAAAGACGATACAAATGAAACAGTTGTACTGAGCGTCAAAAATTTATCTGTCTCTTATGTCAAGAACAAAATTAAACATAAAGTATTAAATGGTATTTCTTTTGAAGTTAAAAAAAATGAATCAGTGGGAATAGTTGGTGTCTCAGGCCAGGGGAAAACCACATTAATTAGGAGTCTGACTTTATTACAACCTTATGATGAAGGTGAAATTTTTTTTAATGGAGTAAACTTACTCAAACTTTCTAATCGTCAACTCAGAAAATTAAGATCAAGTTTCCAAATCATTTTTCAGGAATCCAAAGCTTCCTTTCATCCTTCTATGCCCATTGGTAAGCAAATCTTCGAACCCGTCAAACTCCACAATGTATTTAAATCCCGCCAAGAGATGATGGACTACATAAAAATTTTATTGGAAGCTACAGAGTTGCAACCTGATTGCCTTCAACGTTATCCCCATCAACTTAGTGGTGGTCAGCTTCAAAGGCTTCAAATCGTCCGAGCAATGGCTTTAAAACCAATTCTGATCCTTCTTGATGAAGCTATAAGTGCTCTTGATATTCGTCTGAAAAAACAAATACTTGACTTGCTTTTAAGTCTACAAGAAAAATTTAATTTAACCTTTCTGTTTGTTTCCCATGAGTTATCATATGTGCGTTATTTTTGTGATCGAATATATGTTTTGCATGATGGAAAGCTTTTGGAAGGAAAATCAACAGATGAAGTATTAAATCAACCTGAACACAACATTACCTTTGAATTGATTAAAGCAAGTTTTTTTTAGCACCATTTATAATAATTTACATACGAATTAAAAAAATTTATTATACTTGCAAAAATATTTAACATGAAACATGTAGGCATTATTGTAGGAATGATCATGTTAATTTTTTCGTTTGTAAGATGTGATTCATATGGTAAGAAGAAAACTTTTGGAGATCTTGAACTGTACTACACCAGCGATATTACTGAAGAAGAAGCTGATCGCCTTGGGCATTATCTTCTTGAGTCAGGCTTCATGGAGAGTGGGGGCGAAAAAACTGTTCAACTTACTAAGGAAAATGGAATTTATCAGTTTCGAGCTGTTGTTATGAAAGAATTTCAAAATGATCCAGACTATGACATTATTTTTCGTCTTTTTGCCTGTGAGATAGTGGAAAATGTGTTTCCTAATGATAAATTAGAGTTTCATTGTTGTAATAATAAGTTGGAAACAATTAAAGTTCTTCAACCGTTTAATAAAAAAACGATTAATACCATAATTGTTCATTATGACGGGGTTTCAGAAGAGGAATTAAAAAAATTGAATAAATATTTTAAGAAAACTAATTTTCAATCAACAGATAAGCAGATCAATATTCTTATTTTAAAAACAGGAGAATCTTTTCAATTTAGGATGATTATCTTGGATGAGTATATTTATGATGCAGACTACGAAAATCTTGTGAGAGATTTTGTAAAAGGACTTTCTGACGAAGTGTTCGATGGCAAACCTGTAGAATTTCATTATTGTACAGATTTTTTTAAAACTATAAGGGTATTGAAAATTTAAATTTTTTTTAACACAAGCCTCCTCTGAGCTGTAATAGTCTTTCATGTTGTGTAAAACAATTTATTATTAAAAAAGTTAAAGAGAAGTAATAAATATAGAGCCAAAGCATGTGCAAATAACATTTCCTAACAAAGTTCTTAATAAGATTGACATGGATCGATTTTTTTGATTCAAAATACGTGGGCGTTGATGTGTAAAATATGTTTACAGTTAAAGAATGGAGTTTTACTTTGATGGTAATTTAAATTTTTCGTATAATTGTATGGCAGCCGTGTACGGAGATATTTTCTGATGAAATATGAGTTGTTCAAGCTCTGTTTTGATGCGGTTAATTTCAGGGTGGTGGCGAATGTGATCCATAAAAAGTTCGATTAAAGTTTGTTCGAATCGGTTGACTTCTTGCATTTTTCTTTTTTGATAAAAGAAACCACTTTGACGGGTTTTTTCAACGTAGAACATAACATGATTCCAAAAAACATCGATACCTTCTTCGTACAGGGCAGAGATTAATCCTACAAAAACAGGAATTCCGCTAGGAGGTATTGGCATATAGTGTAAAGCATTTTGAATTTGGTCGCGAGCTAATTGTGCTTTGAATAGGTTTTCTTGTTCTGCTTTGTTGATCAGGACAGCGTCGACAAGTTCCATAATCCCACGTTTGATACCTTGAAGTTCATCGCCAGCACCAGGAATATGAATTAAAGTAAAAAAATCCACCATAGAATGAGCTGCTATTTCACTTTGGCCAACACCAACCGTCTCTATAAGGATGATATCAAAGCCTGCAGCTTCACATAGAATAATGCTTTCCTTGGTTTTTCGGGCTACACCACCTAATATTCCTCCGGAAGGAGATGGTCTGATAAAAGCATGAGGACTAGCCGAGAGCTTTTCCATTCGTGTTTTGTCTCCCAAGATGCTACCACCCGAGATATGTGATGATGGATCGATGGCAAGTACAGCAACATGATGTTGGTGATTTATCAGATAATTTCCGAGAGCTTCGATAAAAGTACTTTTTCCGCTTCCTGGTGCTCCTGTGATTCCTATGCGAATACTGTTGCCCGCGTAGGGCAGACAGCGTTCGATAAGTTGTTGAGCAAGATCTTGATGAGCCGGTAAATTAGATTCTATCAATGTAATGCCCTTACTAAGTTCAACACGGTCATGAGCAAGAATACCCTTGAAAATTTTTTCAAGATCAATTTTCTTATTTTTTTTTTCTAAAAGCTTAGATAGCACCTTTTCATTAACGTGGAGAGGTTGTTCTATTCCATTTTGAACTCGTAAAGCTGATTTGTTTTCTTTTTTCATGTTATTTGCTTAATATTTCGAGCCAGTCTTTTTCTAGAGAAGCTTTTGGAGTTTCGACAATTCTACCCATTTCCTGGTTGTTTCTGAAAAAAATGAATGTTGGGATTCGTTCAATTTTCAATGTTTCATAATCAGACACGTTGGCATGTGGTCTTTTTTTACGATCGACGGCAATCCACGTAACATTACTGGAAGGGAATCGAATCGTATGGAGTATC
Organism: Bacteroidales bacterium; assembly: GCA_026418905.1. Taxonomy (NCBI): domain Bacteria; kingdom Pseudomonadati; phylum Bacteroidota; class Bacteroidia; order Bacteroidales; species Bacteroidales bacterium. Next base: position 19,561 of record JAOAAK010000014.1, read on the forward strand.
TTTAAAAAAGGAGGGATTTGTTCTTGTGAGTCTCCACACCATGTACCCAGAATGATTTTGATATTATAGTCAAAAGGAATACTTTTAATTTTTTCAATGATTTGGGCATCGGGCAAATATGTATCATAAAAAGCATCTATGTATGGCTTAAACAAAGGGTGAAAAAGATCTTTTTCGTTTAATATACCTACTAACATCTCTTGTTGTTTAGCTGAGTCGTAATAGATTTGAACTTGAGCTGACATTGTCGCAGCCACGAAAAAAAATAAAAGGACATAAATCTTCATAATGCTGGTTTTCGTAATTTTGATTTTAAATTCAGGTAAATTCTATGCAAATCTATGAAAAATTTGTTAGTCAAAAAAGATTAATAGCTTGGCTGATAGACCCAGATAAGATTGATACTCGTCTGATTGAAAAATACAAAAACAAAATAATTCACGTAGATTTTATTTTTCTTGGTGGAAGCATTGTTTTTTATCATCGTATTCCAGAAATGATTAATTTTTTAAAAACTAATTTGAATTTACCGGTTGTACTTTTCCCAGGGAGTTATTTTCAAGTATTCAGAGAAGCAGATGCCATCCTTTTTTTAAATTTAATCTCTGGAAGAAATCCGGAATATCTTATTTCACAGCAAGTGCTTGTTGCTCCTTTGCTCGAACAAACAAATATCGAAGTCATACCGTGCAGTTATATTCTTATTGATGGGGGGAGGGTTTCTTCTACTGCATATATTACACAAACCATACCCATACCCTCGGACAAGATTGATTTAATCGTTGCCACAGCATTAGCTGGTAAATATAGCGGACATAAGCTCATTTACCTTGAGGCAGGAAGTGGTGCACATCATCACGTACCTTTTCAAGTTATCAGAGAGGTATCTATTCGCACTAAGCTGCCCGTAATCGTGGGTGGAGGTATTCGAAGCCTTGAAGTTATCGACCAAATTTTCGACGCCGGTGCAACGTGTATTGTTCTTGGTTCTGTCATAGAAAATGACCCCGAATTTCTTTTAAAAATTAAATAAGACGAATATGAGAAAAATTGGTTTGCTCATTACGTTTATGGCACTTTTATGGCTTGAAGCCCAAGTCAAAAAAGTTTCGTTCGATGACATTTTTAATCGGAAACTTTATCCCCAGACGTGGAATATGATTCAACCTATTCCTTCCTCGGAAAAATTCTCTTCTGTGATTGAAAAAAACTTAATAGAAATAAATGAAAAAGGTCAGCTCCGAGAAATTCTTAGTCTCGAAAATTTAAATCAGCTGATGTCGGGTCAAAAAACAAGTAAACTTTATTATTTTCCCGAGCATACATGGATTGATCATGAAACCATTCGATTTATTTATGAACAAAAAGTATATTTACTCAAGCCTTATAGCAAAGAAATTCAGATTCTTTATGGGTTGGATAAAGAAGCTGACCATCTGGAGTGGAATCCTATTAGGAACATTGTCGCTTACACAAAAGGCAACAATGTGTTTATTAAGGATGAGAAAGGTAATGAGATACAAGTTACATTTGAAAAGAAAGACGGAATTGTTTGCGGACAATCTGTCCACCGAAATGAGTTTGGTATAGAAAAGGGATTATTCTGGTCTCCTGATGGGCAAAAATTGGCTTTTTACCGTATGGATGAAAGTAATGTGACGGAATATCCTCTTTATCAAATGGAAGATAGAGTCGGAAGAATTAAACATATTCGTTATCCTATGGCTGGAATGCAAAGTCATCATGTAAAGTTAGGCATATATTCACTCGTAGACCGTACGACTGTCTTTTTGAATGTTCAAGGTCCTGAGGATCAATATTTGACATCTGTAACGTGGGTTCCGAATTCGCGGCAAATTCTCGTGGGGGTATTAAATCGAGATCAAAATCATTTAAAGGTAAATCTCTACAGCGCAGAAAATGGAGAGTTAATCAAAACTTTATTTGAGGAAACTCATGACAAATATGTAGAACCATTGCATCCCGCTTTTTTTACGCCTAAGGGAGATAAATTTATTTGGCTCAGCAGACGAAATGGCTTTCGTCATTTGTATTTGTATGATTTGAACGGTAAATTGCATAGGCAACTGACTGAAGGTCAGTTTGAAGTTTTGGACGTGCTTGGTTTTGTTGAAAATGGCTTTGAAGTATTATATACGGCAACTACTCCGACACCCATCGATAGACAGGTCTGGGCTGTTAACCTTCAAACCGGTAAAAAAAGATTACTCACTCCTTTGAAAGGTGATAACGTTGTTTTTCCAAATGAAAAAGGAGTATACATTTGTTTTAATCAATCGTCGACAAACCCAGGTGAGTACACCTATGTTCGAGGAAAGCACACTGTCGTACTCAAGAAATTAACAACACCTTTGAGCTGGTTAGATCAAACTTTTAAAATTTTTACTATTAAAGCTCAGAATGGGGAATCGTTATATGCTCAAATAATTTTCCCACCCGATTTTGACAGTACGAAAAAGTATCCTGCCATTTTGTATGTTTATGGAGGACCTCACGTCCAACTCGTAAGAAATACGTGGCTTGGAGGTGCTAATCTTTTTTTATTTCATTTAGCTTCATTAGGTTATGTTGTTTTTTTGGTCGATGGTCATGGATCCGCCAATCGGGGTATGGACTTTGAAAGTGCAACATTTAGAAAATTAAGTAAAATTGAAGTAGAAGATCAAATGAGTGGTGTTAGGTATCTTCTTGGCAAAAGCTGGATTGATAAAAACCGGTTGGGGGTACATGGTTGGAGTTTTGGTGGGTTTATGACTTTGTCGCTTGTACTTACATATCCAGATGTTTTCAAAGTTGCCGTAGCAGGGGGATCTGTTACAGACTGGAAATATTATGAGGTGATGTACACTGAGCGTTACATGGATACACCCGAAGACAATCCTTTAGGATATGAGTTAACAAGTACTTTAAATAAGGTCGATTCACTCAGAGCAAGGCTTCTTCTTATTCACGGCATGCAAGATGATATTGTAGTTCCTCAGCATCTTTTTGCTTTCATTCAAAAAGCTATCGAAGCTAATAAAATTGTCGACCTATGGCTTTATCCAAATCAAAAACACAATGTGTTTGGAATCGAGAGAAAGCATCTGTATAAAAGGATAATCACTTATTTTGAAGATTTTTTATGAGAATTATGTGAAAATACCAACATCATTAGATAAGTCATTAGGCCGTTGATTGGAAGAAGCTCAAAACCTAGAGTATAAAATTGGAATTTAGCAGCCAGCCACTGGTATAAAAGTAGTGATAAGGGGGGAAAAAGTGTAACTAAAGGGATGTAGGCTGGTTTTAAGGTGCGATTAGTTGTAAAACCGAAGAAAAATAACCCAAGTAGGGGACCGTATGTGTAAGAAGCAACTCTAAACACGGTTTCAATAATACTTTTTTCGTTGATGGCTTGCACGACAAGCATTATTAAGATAAAAAGCAATGAAAAGAGAAAATGCAAGAAGAGCCGAAGACGTTTGATTCTATTTGAATCATCAGGTTGGTATTTGAATACATCTACAAGCGTAGACGTAGAAAGAGCTGTAATGGTTCCATCAGCACTGGAAAAAGCTGCAGCAATAAGACCAAGGTAAAAAATAACTCCTGCTATCCATGGCATGTGTTGTAATGCTACGGTAGCAAAAAGGAGATCAGGTTCTGCAAAGTCAATGTGATACTCATTTGCAAAAATGTACAAAGAAGCCCCTACAAGAAGAAAGAGAATATTAAAAAATAATAGAAAAAAAGGAAGAAGCATCATGTTTTTCTGCGACTCACGAAGGGTCCTACAGCTTAAATTTTTCTGCATCATATCTTGATCCAATCCTGTCATGGTAAGCGTGATAAATGCTCCTGAAAGAAGGTACTTAAGCCAATGATTATGTGCGAAAAGATTGGTTACTGTACAATAAGCATATGGGCTAGCAAGAATTTGTTCAATAAAACCCATGTTAGGTTTAGAAATTACCTGATTGAGGAAGTAAAGAGAAAAAATTAGTGAAATCAACATAAAGGTTGTTTGAAAAGTATCAGTCCATACAATAGTTTTAATGCCACCTCTAAAAGAATATGCCCATACGATAAGTATAAAAATAACTGCAGTCGTGGCAAAAGAAATCCCCCATGGTTTGAAAATAAAGAAATAAATTACATTTACCACAATAAACATTCTCAACGCTGACCCAAGAGTTCGAGAAAGAATAAAAAAACCAGCCGCCCATTTTTGTGCTGTTGGATGATATCTTTTTTCTAAATATTCATAAATTGAGTATACTCGATGCTTGTAGTAGATGGGAAGCAAAACCCATGCGATAAAAAAGTAACCAATGAAGTAACCTGCTACCATCCAAAGATAAGAAAATCCTGTTTTTCCTACCCATCCAGGAACAGACATAAACGTAACACCGGAAAGACTAGCACCAATCATGCCATAGGAAACCAACAGCCACGGACTTTTTCTGTTTCCAATAAAATACGATTGGTTGGTTGCATGCCTAGACGTAATATGAGCAATTAACATCAGCAATGATACGTAAATGAGGGTAGCCAGAATAAGTTCAACAGGTGTCATGTGTTATGCATATGTATTCCACATTCGCGAGATTCGGGCTCTTCCCACCACCAACGTCCAGCACGGAAATCATCGTCTGGCGAAATGGGTCGTGTACAAGGCAAACAACCGAGACTGCGATATCCTTGTTTTTGAAGTTGATTATATGGTATTTTGTATTTTTCTATCAATTCCCATACTTCTCGTTCAAGTAAGTTTACGAGAGGATTAAATTTGTATATGCTATGAGTCGTGTCCCAATCTACAATAGGCGTTGAAATTCGAGTTATGGATTGCTCACGCCTAATACCAGAAAACCAACCTTTCATACCAATAAGAGCTTTTTTTAAAGGATGGGTTTTTCGGATTTTGCAACAAAGCTGTCTTAGTTCTTTGCTTTTATAAAAGAGATTGATGCCATGTTCGTTGACCATGGTTTGAACTTCGTTACTATCTGGAAAAAACAAGTGAATTTTAATCCCAAAAATTTTTTCTGTTTTTTCAATCGTATCATATGTGTCTTGAGGTAACCTACCGGTATCAAGAGTAAAGAAAAAGCAAGGTTTATGTAGGCGAACTATATAAAAAGTCAGAAGTTGATCTTCAACACTCAGGCTGGTCGCACAAGCAAAGGGCTGTTCAAAGTTTTCGTAAATAAATTGAATGATTTTTTCAGGTGGTTGTTTTTCAAGTTGCATGTTGACGTTTTTAAGATCGATTTTCATATCATAGGATTTTTATTTGGGTTCGACGGTTACGGGCTCTACCTTCGGGGGTGTCGTTGGTGTCAATCGGGTAAAGGTCAGCGTAACCCTTATAACTCATACGGTTCCTATCGATTCCTTTTGAAACAAGATATTCATAAACGGCTTTAGCACGGTTTTCAGATAGTTTCATGTTATGTTCGCGAGATCCAACATTGTCTGTATGTCCCTGAATTTCAATTCGAAGTGAAGGATTTTTTTTGAGGAATTCTACTAGTTTGTCAAGTTCCGGATAACTTTCAGGCTTTAATTCATATTTGTCAAAATCAAAAAAGACATTTGGTAAAACGAAAGTTTCTTCATGCTCGATAGGAGTTAAGTAGATATCTTTTACGTAAGGATCAGAAGCAGAGTTAACTCCAGAAAGGTCAAAATGCTCGGAATAAAAAAGATAGTTGTTGGCAGTGATATGCAAAGCGTATTGTTGACCTGTAGGTAATGCAAGAAGAAACTCTCCTTTAAGGTCCGAAAACGTAGCAGCAACTATTTCGTTTTTTTCAAGATGAATGAGCTCGAAGTAGGCTACCACCGGTTGATGAGTTTTTTTATCAAATATTCTGCCTTTTAAAAAAGTTGTTAAAATAGGTCGAACCTCTTGAGGAAGCTCAAAGTAATAAATATCCATTAATGAGTCTTTGATTGACCCGCGAGCAAAATATGCTTTGTTTCCTGCTCCATTGACAAAAATAAAAGCTTCATCATTATAAGTGTTGATAGGGTAACCAAGATTTATGGGTTGTTCCCACGTACTGTCATTTATTTTCCTGCTCAGAAATAAGTCAAAATTACCCATGCCGATGTGTCCACGTGAACTAAAGTACAAAGTAATTCCATCTGGATGTATATAAGGCCCTAATTCATCTTCGTCGGTGTTAATAGGGTAGGGTAAAGGAACGGGAGCAGACCATGTGCTATCTTCTTGCAGATGGGATACAAAAATATCCATTTGATGTTTAGAACCTTCTTTGTTCGTTTTTCTATTAGATACAAAATAAAGTGTTTTGCCATCGGCTGCAAGGCAAGGCTGTGAATCCCAAAAAGATGAGTTAATTTCTTTGATGTTTCGAGGTTTTGACCATTCTTTGCCATTCCATCTAGACATATAGATGTCACATGAACCTTTTCCATCAGGTCGATTGCAAGCGGTGAAAAACAAAAACTTGCCATCTGATGATATGGTCTGAGCACCTTCATTATAATAGGGAGAATTAATATTGGGACTAATAGGATAGGCTTTTTGCCATTTCCCGTTGAGCAAATGACTGGTATAAATGTCTTCTTGCTTGTTACCTTTAGGACATTCATTACATGGGAGCAATCGAGTAAAAATTATCTGTGACTCATCTACTGTCAACGTGGGCATATATTCTGCATATTGATTTGAGTTGATAGCTTCAGGTAAAAGATTGGGATTAAAAGGTTTTGGATTTGCTATTTGAGAGAGAGCAAATTTCACTTTTTCGATGCCTTCATCAGCTTTTCTTGCCAAAATAGGGGATTTTTGATTGATGTTTTTAAATTGCTCATAATATGTAAGAGCTTTTTCATATTGCCCTATATTATAATACAATCTAGCTGTGGTTAGATAAAGATTTGGAAAGTAGTTTTGATCAATGGATAGTGCTTTTTCGTAATCTTGAATAGCTAGATCAAATTCACGCAAAATTTCAAAACAATTTCCCCGCATGACGTATGCTTCGTAAAAATTCTTGCTTTTCTCTATGGCTTTAGAAAATAAATCCAATGCATTTATCCAATTACCTTCATCAAAATGCTGCAATCCTTTCCGATAATACATGATTGCCTTACGATTACGTGTATGCAAATCTTGACTTTGCAATAATTGGATGGCTACTAATAAAACAAAAACTTGAAAAAATACTTTCATAGAATGTTGATATATTTATGTATTTGTAATGATAATCTCCACCTGGGATTCGTAAGGATGAATGAAACTATTTGAGGAATTACAATTTGTTTTTTAGACCACTCAGGCTGCAAGAAAAGCAAACAGTCTGAATGAAATTGATCCTGAATTTCGAGTGCAAAACGAAGATCATCTTGGTCGACCACAATGATTTTAATTTCATGAGCTAGCTGATAAAATTCAGGATGGATGGGATGCTTTCGCTTAGGACTACAGCAAATCCAGTCGAATTTACCCGTAAGAGGTTCAGTTCCCGAAGTTTCTAAGTAAATCGTGAAATTATGTTGATGAAGTAGTGCGGTAAGAGGTTGAAGATTCCACTGAAGAGGTTCTCCTCCAGTAATAATGATGTCTTTAAGACCTGCTTTTAGGGATTCTTCAACAATTTTTTCAATGGGTACGAAAGGGTATAACTCAGCATTTAGTCCTTCGGGAGTGTCACAAAAATGACAAGCCACATCACATCCTGCTAAACGTACAAAGAAAGCTGCTTTTCCCGTATGAAAGCCTTCTCCCTGTAAGCTTTTAAAAGTCTCTATAAGTGGTAAATAGTGTCCATTGAACCGATCCATGCACAAAATTAAATTGTTTTTTTGATTAAGCGTTTTTCATGTTGGATGAGATTTCATACTTTTGCAAAAAAGCATGGAAGCGTTAAAAGCCATTCTCGAACACCGTTCTGTACGAAAATACAAGCCCGATCCTATTCCAACTGATATTCTCTTATCTATCATTGAGGCATCGTTACGTGGAGCTAACACTGGTAATATGCAGTTATACAGTGTTGTCGTGACCACCGACCCACAGATCAAAGAAAAACTTCTTCCACTTCACTTTAATCAAATCATGGTGAAAGAAGCGCCTGTGTTAATCACTTTCTGCGTTGATATTTACAGATTTTCTCGATGGTGTGAGCTTTCTGATGCCGAGCCAGCTTTTGATAATTTTTTGATGTTTATGTTAGCAACGATTGATGCTACGATTGTAGCTCAAAATTGCGTTGTTCTTGCAGAAAGTTTTGGCCTTGGCACGTGTTACCTGGGGACAACGCTCTACAATGCTCAGGAAATGGCACAGGTCTTAAATCTCCCACAAGGTGTTTTCCCACTGATTGCTCTTACGATGGGATATCCTGTTGAGTTACCAGCCAAAACAGATAGACTACCATCAAGTGCTGTTATTCATCAAGATACTTATCGCTTACCTTCCGATGATGAAATAAAATCTTATTTTGCTGAAAAAGAAAACGACCCACTTTATCAACAGTACGTTAGAGAAAACAACTTACAAAACCTTGCTCAAGTTTTTACCAAGGTTCGATACAAGGAAATCGACAACATATCATTTTCTAAAAAATTGCTCACCGCCTTGCTTAAGATGGGCTTCATGAATCAGTAGTTTTACGAAAGACATATATATATACAATACCTGCTGAAATTTTTTTGCATTCAACTAAGTTAAAACCAATCTCTTCTATATACGGTATTAGTCTTTCTCCATATGGAAAATTAATGACTGATGTTTTTAAATGCATATATTCTTTCTCATATGGTGTGAAAAGCTCTACAATTTTGGGAAGAATTTTAGAAAAGTAAAACATGTACATTTTTTTAAGCCACGTGTTGGTGGGGAACCCAAATTCCATGATTACAAAGACACCATCATTTTTCAATATTCTGCGAATTTCATGAAGACCTTTTTGATAATTTTCAAAATTGCGAATTCCGAACGCACAAGTAGCAATATCGAACGATTCGTCAGGTAGAGGTAGTGACTCTGCTGGTGCCAGAATAGTCTCTGCACAACATCGGTGATGTTCAAATTTCTTTTGAGCAATTTTTAACATTTCCAAAGAAGGATCAACAGCCAGGATGGATGATTTCAGTTTACAAAGTTCAAGGGTTAGATCTCCCGTTCCGCATGCAACATCTACAATTTTATTATGAGGAAATTGAGATACTATTTTTCTACATTTTTTACGCCAACGCTTATCCTGATAGAATGATAGAATATGGTTAAGCGTATCATATCTATGAGAAATTTTATCAAATATAGGAACCGTGTTCACGGAGCAATTCTTTTTTTTATCCAGTTTTTCTCGTTCAATACGAATACGACTCTGTCGTGAAGTCGGTTTTCCATTCCTTGAAAAAACTCGAAATATTGGGGAGTTACTACAAAACCACCCCAATGAAAGGGACGAACAATGGAAGAATTTAACTTTTTATAATTTTCATACTGTTCAATTAACCATTCTCGGGAAGGTATCTCTTTACTTTGCGGAGAAATCATAGCACTAACTTGACTATCGATAGGACGAGAATAAAAATATTTGTTCGATTCTTCGTCGGAAATTTTTTGAGCTATCCCTTCAATTCTTACTTGTCGAAAAAGTTGAGCCCAATAAAAAAGTAAACTGACCTTTGGGTTATTTTCAATTTCCTGGCCCTTTCTACTTTGATAATTAGTAAAGAAATAAAACCCTGTTTGATCGTATTGTTTGAGGAGAACGATTCGGCTCGAAGGTTGACCATCAATACAGGTGGATAAGCTCATCGCATTAGGCTCATCTATACCAGCATGAATTGCATCTTGAAACCATTTATCGAAAAGAACAAATGGACAATTTACGTCGTCATCTATAGGTAAACCATCATATTCCCTACGGAGATGATTGATTTTTTCAAAGTCCATAATATTCAGAAGCTTTAAGGAAGAATTTTTCAGCGGGGACGGGCACCACGCCCACGTATTCGCAAACTATACCGGCAGCTAAATTGCTAAGGCAAGCTGTTGTGAGTGGATCGAGTCTACTAGCAAGTCCAAGGGCACAAGTAGCTATTACCGTATCCCCAGCTCCAGAAACATCCGCTACCTGCTTGGCTTCGCTATATATGTGTTTGTTGATGACTTCTCCATTTTGATCGTAGGATAGAAGCATTCCATCTTCACCCAAGGTGAGGAGAAATTGACCAATGTTTTGCTTTCTCCTGAATTCGAGAACATCATGAATTAATGCTTCGACTTTTTTTGTAAGAGGCTTATTTAGCGCTTCTTTAAACTCTTTAAAATTGGGTTTGAAAAGAGTGACGTCTTGATAATCAAAAAAATGTTTTCTTTTAGGATCTACCAAGGTCGGAATTCCCTGTTGCCTTGAAAGATAAATGACTTCCTTGATGATATCGGGTATTAAAACACCCTTGTCGTAATCTTGAAAAACTACAGCGTCAATTCGAATAGTGTTGAAAATAGATTTGATCGTATCTAGAAAAAGCTTAGCATCGTGATAAGAAATATCATAAGTACTCTCTTCATCCACTCTAAGCATTTGCACATTATTACCTATAATTCTAAATTTGGTTGTGGTTTTTCTTCCGTCGGATGAATGTATAATTCCAAGGGAGGATAATTCATTTTCTTTGAGCAGTTGTAGAAATATTTGAGATTTGTCATCTCTACCAATAACAGAGGCAAGTATGGCATTTCCACCTAAGGATTTGATATTTAATGCTACATTGGCTGCTCCACCTAGTCTGTTTTCTCTACGTTCTACTTCAACTATGGGAACTGGAGCCTCTGGTGAAATGCGCTCAACTTTTCCCCAAATATACGTATCTATCATAACATCACCAAGAACAAGAATATTTTTGTTGTAGAAAATTTGTTGTAATTTCATGTATATTTTTTTACACGTTCAACATAATTACGTAAGATTTCTTCTGGATTTGAAAAGTTTTGCAGCATCCAGTGAACAAGAATTTTCTTCTGTTCTGAATCAGGCAATCCTCGTCGTATTCCATTTTTAATCATTTTTTGAGTCAATATTTCTAGAGCTATGGCAGCTGAAACTGAAACATTATAACTTCTCGTAAACCCATACATAGGAATAATTGTTCTGACATCAGCCATTTCGATAGCTTGGTTACTAAGTCCGTCTTTTTCTGTGCCAAAAACAATGGCGATAGGCTGGTTTATTTCAATTTGGTGGAGAGGGATGGCATCGTCGGCAAGTGTGGTAGCAACGATTTTGTATCCATGTTTTTTCAAATTTTGGTAAACTTCTTTGATAGCGTTTTGTTCACTGAATTTCGCTATCGTAAGCCATTTATCTGCTCCAAGGCAAATTTCTTCATTAGGTGAAAATACATTTTTATTTTCTATTACGTATACGTATTGAATTCCATAACCATCACATGTTCGCAGTACAGCACTAGCATTATGACCTTGATAGATGTCTTCAAGTACAACAACAATATGATTCGTTCTTTGTGAAAGAACCTTTTTCATTCGCTGGACTCGCTCGTGTGTTAATAAAGATTGTAAGTAATGTATAAAATCATCCCATTCAATAAAATCATCTTTCAGAAGATTGACGAGCATATTTCTAATTCTTTTGAGAGGCAAGGGTTGCTAAGCATAATTGGTACAACAATCTACAAGACACTATTTCATCCCAATGATTAATAGGATCGTAACCAGTTTCCACAAGGTCAAAACCAACAATCGTTTTCCCTTGCTTCACGATAGTGTCCAATAGATAGGTTACCTCGTCATACAACAATCCTCCAGGGACAGGTGTGCCTGTGTGTGGACATAGAGTTGCGTCTAGACCATCAATATCAAAAGATATATATATGTTTTCAGGTAATTGATCGACAATTTCTTGGGCAATGACATGCCAAGTTTTTCCAGTAAACTGTTCATACCTTATTTTCTTCATGAAAAAAGTTTTAATCTCATCGTGAGTTTGAATAAAATCCATTTCTTCTTGGCATAAATCACGAATTCCTACTTGTACCAATTTTTTAATACCAGAGTTATTTTCTAAAACATTTCTCATTACTGAAGCATGAGAATGGGAGAAACCCATGTATGCTTTTCTTAAGTCGGCATGGGCATCAAATTGAAGTATTCCAAAATTTTGGTAATGAGAGGAGAGAAAGGAAATAGATGAGAAACTGATACTATGATCGCCTCCAACTAGAGCAGGGATTTTATTATCTTCAAATACTTTTTTTACCTTTTGGAACACGTAGGAATTGGTTTGATCACAAGCATCGTTAACCTCCTTTAATGCTTTTTTCAAGCGAGGTGGCAATTCACCTTCTTCATTTTCGAAGAAATCAATGATACTTCTAGCTTTTCGTCGTTCAATGGAGTTTACATCACTGATTTCTTCATCAATTTCCATCAAATATATTCCTTTTTCCCATACGTTGCCCCAGATTGGGTCGTATAGATCCAATTGGTAAGAAGCATCAAGAATGTTTTCAGGTGCTAAAGCAGAACCTTCCCTATAAGAGGTAGTAACATCCCAACAAATGGGTATGAGAATTAATCGTGCGTTGTCGTAAGCAAAAGGGAGTCCAAAAATTCCTGCTTGTTTACTAAAATTGTTGCTAGGATTGAAATCAAAGAGCATTTTTTTGCAAAGTTACATGCTTTTGACTAAAAATGAACATGCACTTTTTTCAGAAAAATTTTTAAAAAAGATGAATTTGTATAAAAGAAAACTTATTTTTGTAAAAATTTATTTGAAATGGGGCTTTTCGACAAGATCAGAGGTGAATTTATAGATATTATTGAATGGTTGGATCCTTCGGAAGATACTATTGTATATCGTTTTCAACGATACAACAACGAAATTAAATATGGAGCAAAATTGGTTGTTCGTGAAACTCAAGTAGCTATTTTCATTAACGAAGGACAGTTTGCTGACGTGTTTCAACCTGGTACGTATACACTGGAAACTAAAAATCTTCCAATTCTTTCGACTTTACAGGGTTGGAAATATGGTTTCAACAGTCCATTCAAAGCTGAAGTTTACTTTGTCAATACAAAACAATTTCTCGATAAGAAATGGGGAACCAAGAATCCTATTATGATGCGGGATCCCGAACTTGGGGTTGTTCGTGTTCGTGCTTTTGGCAATTATTCATTCCGTATAACCGATGCTGTTAAATTTCTAAAGGAGGTGGTTGGAACACAAGGTGATCTTACAACTGAACAGGTAGAAGGTCAGATCAGGGATATTGTATTAACTCGTTTTACAGATTATATTGCTGAACAGAAAATACCTGTCCTAGACTTGGCTGCTAATTATAATGAGTTGTCTGGAGGTATTCATAATCATTTGAAAGAAGAAATCGAAGAATATGGAATTCTTATTACTAAATTTTTGATCGAAAATATTTCCCTCCCGCCCGAAGTAGAAGCCATACTTGATAAAAAAACGAGCATGAATGTCATTGGGGATATGAACCAATATGCTAAATTTCAAACGGCCAATGCTATTGGTGACCTAGCAAAAAGTGGTGGAGGGGGAGAATCAGCTGCAGGCTTAGGCATGGGAATGGGAGCAGGTTATGTAATGGCTAACCAAATGGGTCAAATGTTTAATCAAACGCAGACACCTAACCCTCAAACACCTCCTCCTGTAGCTCAATATTATTTTGTTGTGAATGGTCAACAGAATGGGCCATATGCTATCGACCAGGTTTCACAGCTTATTCGGCAAGGAATTATTAAGCCCGATACACTTGCATGGACGCCTGGCTTACAGAATTGGGTGCCAGCATCTCAAATACCAGCTCTGAGCCAGCAATTCACTTTACAGCCACCGCCCATTCCACCTCAACCTTGATTTTTCATGGAAGAAAATCAAGTAGGCCAGGTATACACCCAAAAGTGTACTCAATGTGGTGCTTTTTTGGTTTTTTCTCCAGGAACAAATGCTCTTACGTGTCCATATTGTGGCGATGTGCAAACTTTTTCACCAGAGAAAGCTAAAAATATTGAAGAACAAGATTTTCTTGAACATTTTGATAAAATTGCTTCGGAAGAACAAGTATCGTGGACTACGATTCAATGCCCTTCATGTGGTGCTATGTCTCGCTATGATGCCTATAAAATAGGGGACATATGCCCATTTTGTGGAGTACCCATAGTTGTAGAAAAAACTTCCATTGCTCGTGTCATTAAACCTCAAGCTCTTATTCCGTTTCAAATTGATGTCAAAAAAGCTTACCTTATTTTCCAAAAATGGAGAAAAAAACTATGGTTTGCTCCAACCTCATTCAAAAAGTGGCTCATAAACCCTGAAAAATTTAAAGGCGTTTATATTCCATACTGGACTTACGATACTTTTACTTCTACATATTATCGCGGCCTACGTGGAGATTATTATTACGTGACGGTTACCTATGTCGAACAGGGTCAAACAAAAACTCGGAGCGAACAACGAATCAGATGGACACCAGTAAGCGGTTTGGTTCAGCATTTTTTTGATGATGTTTTAGTCGTTGCAAGTAAAAATCTTCCGACGAAATATATTTATCAACTTGAGCCATGGAATCTCGAGAATATTAACCCCTATGATGAACGTTATCTTTTGGGTTTTCAGACAGAAATGTATCAGATTGGACTTAAAGAAGGATTTGAAATTGCAAAAACTCGCATGGATCCTATAATTAATCAACTTATACGTCAAGACATAGGAGGCGATCAGCAACAAATTCATTACAAACAAACATCGTACGACAAAATCACTTTCAAACACATCCTCCTTCCTATATATTTAAGTAGTTTTCGCTATAAAAATAAAGTTTATCGTTTTTTGATCAATGGGCAAACAGGGGAAATAAAAGGTGAAAGACCTTATAGTTTTTGGAAAATATTCTTTTTTGTTTTGAGTGTTTTGATTGTTCTAGCAGGAATTATTTATCTTTTTTCTATGTAAATCTTTTAGTTACTCATCTCGCGTATTTTGACTAGATAATGTACTTTTGTAAAAAAATGAAAAGTTTTTTTTTCATGCTATGTGGGATGATGTGTTTTTTTACTGCAAACCCACAAAAAATTGAATACCCTTCAACCAGGATGGCAGATCATTATGAAACATTTTTTGGTGTCGAGGTGAATGATCCTTATCGTTGGCTAGAAGATGAAAATTCGGATGAAACTCGGCAATGGATTGAGCAACAGAACAAAATTACTTTTTCCTTTCTCTCATCCATACCATTCCGCGATAAAATCAGAGAAAGATTGGTCCAACTTTGGAATTATGAAAAACGTTCTTTACCATGGAGAAAAAAAGACTTGTTTTTTTATTTTAAAAATGATGGTCTTCAGAATCAAAGTGTTCTTTACATCAGAAGAGGTGATATGGGTGAAGAAAAAGTACTATTAGATCCCAATTCTTGGTCGAAAGATGGAACAATTGCTTTAAACCAAACTGTTGTTTCTCACGATGCAAAGTACCTCGCATACAGTTTTTCTCATGCTGGTTCAGATTGGCAAGAAATTAAGGTTATAGATCTCGTAAACAACAAGGAACTTAAAGACCATCTTCGTGGCGTTAAATTCAGCACGATCGCATGGTATAAAAAAGGTTTCTTTTATAGTGCTTATGATAGTAAGGACTCATTAGGAAAGTATTCGAAAAAAAATGAATATCATAAAGTTTTCTATCATCAGCTTGGAACCGATCAAGCTAAAGACAAATTAATATATGAAAATAGATCGTATCCTTTGAGAAATTACCAACTATACACGGATGACGATGGAAAATATTTTTTTCTAACTGAATCGGAATCCACATCAGGTAATGCATTGTATTTTAAAAAGGCGTCATTTAAGAAAGATGGCTCTTGGATAAAGCTTGCTGATGGATTTGATTATGATTACGACATAGTCGAAGTTATAGGAGATAAATTATATGTATTAACCAACGAAAATGCACCAAATAAAAAGCTGATAGAAATAGACCTCAAAAATCCAGATCGTTCAGCATGGAAAACCTTCATACCTGAAAAACCACACGTTATTCAATTCGTAGCTTATGCTTTTGGTAAATGGTTAGTAGTATACCTGGAAAATGCATCGAGTAAATTGTATTTGTTCAATGAAAAAGGGGAAATCCAAAAAAACATTGATTTAGGCATTGGCAGCGTTGGAGGGATAAGTTCTGAAAAAAATAACCAGGTTGCTTATTTTAGCTTTTCGAGTTTTGCTGTTCCGCCAAGGATATATTCATATGATGTGATAAGAGATGAGATGAAGGTATTTTGGGAATCGAAAGTTGATTTTCGTCCCGAAGATTTTGAAACCTACCAAGTTTTTTATTCTTCCAAAGACGGAACCATAATTCCTATGTTTATTACTCACAAGAAGGATCTTGACAGAAATGGTGATCATCCTGTTTTGTTGTACGGTTACGGTGGATTTAATATAAGTTTGACTCCAGCTTTTCGTGTTTCGATTATTCCTTTTCTTGAGTCCGGTGGCATATATTGTGTTCCAAATTTGAGAGGAGGAGGGGAGTTTGGCGAAAAGTGGCATCAGGGAGGCATGAGACACAATAAACAAAATGTATTTGATGATTTTATCAGTGCCGCAGAATTTTTGATAAAAGAAAATTATACAAGACCCGAACGAATTGCTATTCAGGGTGGATCTAATGGTGGGCTACTTGTTGGAGCTTGTATGACACAGCGTCCGGATCTTTTCAGAGTTGCTCTTCCTGCTGTTGGGGTTTTGGATATGTTACGTTTTCACAAGTTTACCATAGGTTGGGCCTGGATTAATGAGTATGGTTCTCCTGAAAAAGAAGAGGATTTTCATTATTTACTCAAATACAGTCCATATCATAACATTAGACCTGATGTCGAATATCCTGCGACACTCGTGACCACAGCCGATCATGACGACAGAGTAGTTCCAGCCCATTCATATAAGTTTATAGCACGACTTCAGGCATGTCAGGCTGCTGATAATCCGGTATTAATTCGTATCGAAACTAAAGCTGGACATGGAGCAGGTAAACCAACTAGCAAGCAAATAGAAGAAGCCACAGATATTCTTAGTTTTATGATGTATTACCTGAAGATGGAGCCAGGATGGTAATCGTCGATATTGATCCAGCTGCAGGTTTTTGTTTTGGTGTGACGGATGCTATTGTTGCAGCCGAAAAATATCTCGAAAGTCATTCTTACCTTTATTGTTTAGGTGAAATTGTTCATAATGATGAAGAAATAAAGCACCTGACAAGCAAAGGACTTCGCATCATCGATAAAAAAGCTTTTGCACGCCTTCAAAACGAAACCGTACTTATTAGAGCACATGGTGAACCTCAAGAAACTTATAAGATAGCATTAGAAAACAACATTAAACTATTGGATTTAACTTGTCCAATTGTTAAGAAACTTCAGCAAAGTGTAGCTCAAACATACGCAAAAAATCAAGGCAATGCTACCATTGTCATATTTGGTAAATCAAATCATCCGGAAGTAATTAGCCTAAAAGGGCAAGTACCAGAAGGTGGTGTTTGGGTAGTGGAAACCCCAGATGATGTACTTTCTATACCTTTAAATCCACCAGTTTATCTTTTCTCTCAGACAACAAAATCTATTGAGGAATATCGTGAAGTTGAATTGATGCTAAGAAAAAGTCTTATTTCCAAAAATATCAATCCGGAACATCATTTGTTTGTTCATCACACCATTTGCAAAATTGTTGCTCGTCGTGCAAATTCACTTATTGATTTTGTAAAAAAATATGACGTTATTTTATTTGTTTCTGGTGAACATAGCTCTAACGGAAAACAATTATATCAGAAATGTATCCAACACAATCCTCGTTCTTATTTTATTTCCTCTCTCGCTCAAATTGATTTATTGATTCACGAACTTTTGACTGTCAATTCCATAGGAATTACTGGTGCTACCTCTACTTCTTTTAGACAAATGCAAGAAGTTAAGAACTATTTGCAACGAAAGCTTTCTTAGTAAGTTTTTATAAAGTACCTCTTTGTTTTTCCATTGAGATAAAGTAAGTATGTTCCAGGATCAAGATCTGATACATCAATGTTTATTTTATTGAGAGTTGAGATGAACTTGTAATGCTTAATTTCTTGCCCGATAAAATCGAAAATTTTTATTGAATGAAGAGGTTCTTCACTAATGATAAATAAATGATCAAACGCAGGGTTGGGATAAATTAATGCAATTGGCTTTTCTTCAGGGAAAGATAGAACTGGAATGTAGATAGTATCAGAATGGGTAGCCGTGTCACAGCTGTTCCATACATACTGAACAACGTTCCATGGACCAGGACCTTGATAATTATGATACGGATTAGCCATATATACATATGAACCATCACCAAAGTCATACTTTATTCCAGTGAAATTTTGAGCAGTAGAAGTGAATTGAACAGTATTTCCTTGAATGGTGAAAGTAAAGCCTGCGACTGGAGGTGCGATCATGTTAAGGATAAGGGAATCTGTTTTTACCTGACAAACTCCATCGTCGATTATAGCATAGTATGTACCAGGTGAATTAACTGTGATAGATTGTGTTGTGTCTCCAGTCGGATACCAATTTACACTCTCAGCATTACCTGTCAGCTGTATGATCATGCTATCACCCCAACACAGAGTTTGGATGCCAGAAGGAGTAATAGTGATGTCACTTTGGCGAACAATAGCCTGGACAGGCACACGTGGACTTTCACAATATGAATAGACTTTCCAATCATAGAAAAAGTAATAATAGCCTGTGGGGTTGGTAGTAGCGCTGCTGCTATCAATACTTATGAGACTACCTATTTGATATGGATAAGAGCAATTAGCGTTATTTCTAAAAAGTCCGCAATTGGAATTAGCCCTGAGTTTGTATCTTGTGCCTGGTTGCAAAGGAATGTTTAAAACTACTTCTTGTATGCCTGCAGCTAAATTGATAGTAGTATCTTTAACAACTTGGTTTAGGTTGTTAAGCAACGAAAAAGTACGTTGTCCCGATGTCTGAGCATTTACCTTAACTGAATATAGAAGACATGGCTCATAAACATTAAAAACGAGATAATGAGCAATGGAAGAGTTCAAAAAACCTCCATTGGAGTTGATTCTGTTGTCTCCTCCCGTGATATAAGTAGGGGAAAGAGTTTTTTGAGATACATAATAAGTTGTAGATTGAAGTAAGGGAGTGGTTATGTAGGTATTTCCGTATGCAATAGGGTTACCTTGTAGGCTGTTGTACCATTGAAGATTATTGCCATTTGCTGTTAAAATAGCTTGCTGTCCTTTACATACAGTGTCTCCGGAAACATTAGATGGGGGATTGGGCAGGTTAACTGTGATATAATTAGAGCGAATTAAGCTGTCTGAACCGAAAGAATTCCATGACTTCAGTTTGACAGTGTAAGTGCCATTGATTTGGTAGTAATGAAGAGGATGTTGTTGTGTTGAAAAAGTACCATCCCCGAAGTCCCAGAGCCAATTGGTAGGGTTATTTGTGGATTGATCGTAAAATTGAATCCATCCGTCGCAAGTAAAAGTTTTATTGCTTGTCCATTGAGTGATTACAGGGCCTGCTGTTGAAGCAAGTAATGAAATGGTGAGATCGTATTGCCTCGATGTTCCTTGGCCACAAGCTTGCCAGGTAGTTCCATTGGAACTGACCCAGTTTACCCCAGTTTCAAGCGTGACATTGCTTGCATAACCTGAATATACCTGTTCTACAGGAATGGGGTAATTATATCCAGGGGTCAGATACTTGATCTTGATATATATGTCTTCGTTGTTTGATAATGAAATAGGATTAGGAAGGCTAAAAAATCTAAAACCAGCATAATCACAATACTTTTGACCTATTGTATCAATCAAGCCCGTAAGAGTTGTTCCATTAAATTGATCGTAAATTTCGATGGAAACATAAGAGCCACCAGATGCTATAAATGTGCCTATTGCTTTTATGGTTATGTTTCCATTGGCAACAAATTTTGCCAATCCATAACCTGTATTACTATTAAATCCAATATCATTGATATTACCAAAAGGAGCATAAGTATAAATCATGTCTCCAGTTTGATAATTATAATAACCAGGAAAAAAGCCAACTTCGCTATTGATACGAGAATCATTATAACTTATGTAAAAGTATCCGTTTTCTCCCCAAGAAGTGCCCCAACTGTTTTTACAGATCCATGCACCTGTACCGCCAGCGGTTACTTTGTTGTCGTCCCACCCTACCAACGTAACAGCGTGATTAGCGGGATTACTTCCATTGTAATAATACGTGCGTGATGTGGCGTTATAGTAAGCGTCATCGTGATAATAGGATGTATAAAGTGCACCATAATCGTAAATAGCTTGTTTTATGGCATTGATATCGTTTGGGATGTATCTACCTTGGGTGACATATTTGACTGGATAAATATTTGTAGGACAAGGATTAGGAGTTGCCATGTAAGGATCATCTGCTTCAAGCATAACACCACCGCCTCTTGCAAGGTAAGCGAAAGATATATAAATATTACCTCCTTCGCAAGGAGGATAATCAAAACCATGGCAATTGTTAATATTATCTTCTGATAGGTTATAAGCTCCCAAGCCTGATTTTAACCAAAAAGATTCAATGGAAGCACAAGTTGCAAAGGTCCAGCAAGCTCCACAATTGCCTTGATTTTTCACCGAAGTAACCCATCCCAATGTACGTAAATCATACGAGGAAGGTAAATTTTTTGTTGCCGAAAAAAATTTGGGCTGAAGATGTAAGTTTTTGATAGGTGGGATGTACCCATGAAATCGACCAGGATTTTGAAGATACTCAAGATAATCTGGATTAACTGGTGCAATTTGAGGTTCTATTTGTGCTTTTGCTGATAAAAAAATAAAAATTAAAGCAAGGCAGAAAATATTTTTCATTTTTTTGTTTTTTGACTATTTATAAGGTTTAAAAGTTTAAAAGAAAAAGCCAAAAGTTACTCCTCCATAAAATTGCAATGGACTCGATATATACTTAAAGTAAGCAATTTTTTCCGATGTAAAGTAAACTTTTTTTCTTTCTTCCGGGGTAAGGTTAAAGGGAAAAACCCCACCAATTCCTATTCCACCATGGAAATTTAAATATCCATGACTAAATATAACTTGAGTATATTCAGCATAAAAAGAAACACTTGGCAAAAAAGATTGAATGTTCTTGATAAACTGCGAACTATCAAGAAGATTAACATAATCGAAGATGAGATAAGTCAAAGAAATTTGGGGTCCATAATGAAATCCCTGAAACTTAGGACGAACCGACATGGCATTGAACTGTAATGGTTCTTTGGATGTCCATAAATAGCCAAGCTGAACACCTCCACCTCGGAAATTAATGTTGTTATAGATCTGTTCTGTGATTTTTTTGTTGTAATATAAGAAATGTAATTTGACAGACCCAATGTTGTTTTTTGATATGAATTGTTGATAGCCCGCTGAGACAAAATAATAAAAAGGAGAAAGAGGAGTGAAGAAAATGGCTTTATCTGCTTTAGCTGTTTTTTTGAGTTTTTTAATAATCTCGGGCATGACAGGAATCATTTTTTCATGTTTTCCGTTTTTGTAGAAAATGGAATCGATGTCATTGATAGAAAATTTTTCGTAAATAAAAGTTCCTTGTGGTTTAAATGTAACGGCATATTTGCCTTTTCTAATAATGTCGCCAACTATTTTTTGTCCATCATAAGTAACTAAAGTATCTTTTAAATTTTGAGCAAATAAAAAGAAAGGAATAATGTTCAAAAACAAGATGAAAACCTTACTTTTCATACATTCGTTTTTTTCTTGCTTTGAGGGTGTTAATTAATAAAGCTGCGACTGTTGTTAAGCCCACCCCTCCAGGTACAGGTGTTATCCAAGAAACCTTGTCCTTGACGCTAGAAAAATCCACGTCACCAACAAGTTTATAGCCGGAAGGATTAGTATTGTCTTCTATTCTATGAATTCCTACATCGATTATGATAGAGTCTTTCTTCACATATTCTTCAGTAATAAATAAGGGTTTACCCATAGCAACAATGAGAATATCGGCCTGAAGAGTTATTTCTTTAAGATTTTTAGTTTTCGAGTGGCAAATAGTTACGGTAGCATTTCCAGGATAAGTGGGTCGGCTCATGAGAAGTGCTATGGGTGTGCCCACAATATGACTTCTTCCAATGACTACACAGTGTTTGCCTTCAGTTTCGATTTGGTAATGTTTTAGCATCTCGAGAATGCCCATGGGTGTGGCAGGGAGAAACGTATCTTGTCCTAACATCATTTTTCCAAGATTCACCGGATGAAAACCATCTACATCTTTTTCTGGATCAATAGCAGCAATAATTTGATGTTCATTCAGATGTGCTGGAAGGGGCAGTTGAACAATAAAGCCGTCTACTTCTTCGTCTTTGTTTAGGAAATCAATAACTTCAAGCAATTCTTTCTCAGTTGTTGTTTCTGGTAATTTATAAATAGTTGATAAAATGCCGACTTCTTTAGCAGTTTTTTCTTTGTTACTGACATAAGTTTTACTGGCAGGGTTTTCTCCCACTAAGATGGCAGCAAGGTGTGGAGGTCTTAAGCCTAAATCAATCATTCGAGCAACCTCTTCTTTGATTTTTTCTCTGATTTGAAGACTTACTTCTTTTCCGTCTAGCAATTGCATAATTAATGTTTTTTCGTTTTTTTAATTCCACCAGTAGCTAACGTATGCATGAGTTTTCTGGCTTCTTCAAATTGTTTTAGCAATCGGTTTACTTCTTCAACTGTCCTTCCACTGCCACGAGCAATCCTCAGTTTTCGTGAACCATTCAAGATGGTAGGATTTTGACGTTCTTCTGGAGTCATAGAATAGATAATAGCTTCAATATGTTTGAAGGTATTATCGTCAAAATCAATATCCTTAATGGCTTTTCCCATCCCAGGGATCATGGCAAGAAGATCTTTCATGTTTCCCATGCGTTTAATTTGCTGGAGTTGTTTAAGGAAGTCATCAAGGTTGAATTGGTTTTTAGCTATTTTTTTCTGAAGTTTGCGAGCTTCTTCCTCATCTATTTGTTCTTTAGCTTTCTCAACAAGAGATACGATATCGCCCATTCCAAGAATACGGGATGCCATGCGATCTGGATAAAAAATATCAATATCATCCAGCTTTTCACCCGTACTAGCGAAAAGAATGGGTTTGTTAACTTCAGCCTTAATGGAAAGGGCAGCTCCTCCGCGAGCATCACCATCCAATTTGGTAAGAACAACTCCCTCATAATCAAGTACGTCGTTGAAAGCTCTAGCAGTGTTAACTGCATCTTGTCCAGTCATGGAATCGACGACAAATAAAGTGTCAGAAGGTTGAAGTAGCTGATGTAACGTATGAATTTCGTTCATCATATCCTGATCAATTGTCGTTCTACCAGCAGTATCAACAATCACCACATTGTAACCATACGTTTTTGCATGTTGAATAGCATTTTTGGCAATTTTAATCGGATCATCAATACCATCTTCAGAATAGACGGGGACTTGAATCTGTTCACCTAAAGTTTTCAATTGCAGAATTGCGGCCGGCCTGTATACGTCGCAGGCAACAAGCATTGGATTACGACTTTTTTTGGTCTTCAGAAATTTTGCCAATTTAGCAGCAAAAGTAGTTTTACCCGAACCTTGTAGGCCTGCAAGCAAGACTATCGGGGGATTTCCTTTGAGTTTTAGTTCAGTGTATGTTCCTCCCATCAAACTGACCAATTCATCGTATACAATTTTTACAAACATTTGGCCAGGTGATACGGATTTGTATACTTCTTGACCAATTGCTTTTTCTTTAACTTTCTCAGTAAATTCCTTAGCTATTTTATAGCTTACATCAGCTTCTATAAGAGCGCGCCTGATTTCTTTAACTGTTTCAGCTATGTTAATTTCGGATATACGTGCTTGCCCTTTTAATCTGCGAAAAGCATCATCGAGACGGTCAATCAATCGTTCAAACATGACTTTTCGTTATATTTTCGCAAATGTACATTAAAAATTCGGTTCTATCAATGTATATGTTTTTTATTTAGTTATAGCAATGTATTATTTAATTCACTTACTGAACTAGATGTACGTGATAAATTTTTTAAAGTACACAAAAACTGATTTCTCTTTGATTACTGCCAAATCGCGAAAATTAATACACGTATCGCAATTGATAAACATCAATGGTTTTTTGTTTTTTTTTGGATAACGATTATTTTAATAATTGCTAAGAATACCTATTTTTGCTTGTCACGAAAAAGCATGTGGTATGAAAAATATTTTAATTTTAGGTGCAGGACTTTCTGCAAGTACCATGATCAGATATTTGCTCGAATCAGGTAAAACAAATGGGTGGACAGTAACAATCACGAGTCGTAGCATTCAGAAATCTCAAGAAAAAATTGGTCATTATAGTAATGGTATACCTGAAACGTATGAAATAGGTGACGACAAAAAATTACAAGAGTTAATATCAAAAGCAGATGTAGTGGTTAGCATGTTACCTGCCAGGTATCATCCTATAGTTGCCAGGCACTGTTTATCTATGAAAAAACACCTTTTTACTACGTCTTACGTTTCACCCGAGATGCTTGCTTTGGATCAGGAAGCTAGATCTAAAGGTTTGCTCTTTTTGAATGAATGTGGAGTTGATCCTGGTATTGATCATATGTCGGCTATGAAGAAGATTCATGAAATACGAAACAAAGGTGGTAAGGTGATAGGTTTCATGTCCAATACTGGTGGCTTAATTGCTCCTGAGTACGACAATAACCCATGGCATTACAAGTTCACTTGGAACCCCCGAAACGTAGTTCTTGCCGGACAGGCTGGAGGACGTTATCTTTGGCATGGTGAATACAAATATATTCCGTATCATCGTTTATTCGAACGAATCGAAATAACAGAAGTGCTTGATTATGGTAAGTTTGAAATTTATGCCAATCGTGACTCGTTAAATTATATCTCGGTATATGGTCTTGAAGGTATTGAAACCATTTTTAGAGGAACTTTTCGTCGTCCTGGCTATTGCGAAGCATGGAATAAGTTTGTACAACTAGGAATTACTGACGATAGCTATGAAATCGAAAATCCTGATAAGTTGACTTATCGTTCTTTCATTAGAGCTTTTCTGCCTTATCGTTCTAATTTGAGTGTTGAAGATAATTTCTGTCAATACCTTGGCATCAACCGTGAAAGTGAAACATACAAAAAATTTGAATGGCTCGGTATCTTTGAAGAAAAACCAGTTCCAACCGGTTGTAAAACTCCTGCCCAAATTCTTCAAGCTCTGCTCGAAGAAAAATGGAAATTAGAAGAACATGATTTGGATATGATAGTTATGCAACATACATTTGACTACGTCCTCGATGGTAAAAAGAAACGTGAACTTTCTTCTATGGTGATTATAGGTCGGAACACAGTCGATACTGCCATGTCCATTACTGTTGGCATGCCTTTGGCTATAGCTATTGAACTATTCTTAACGAATAAGATCCAAGCAACTGGTGTTAAAATTCCTGTTACACCCGATTTATATGAACCAATTCTTGAAAGATTGGTAGATTGGAATGTTCGTTTTATTGATGAAGAAGTACCTTATCAGGACTGATGCATTAAAGACTGATATACTCTGAAATACATTTTACTACCATAAGTGATATCAAAATAGGTACGAGAAATAGATCTTATGTCTTTAAAAGAAGAATGAATTAATTTCATGGCAGCATCTCTGTAAGAGTCTTTCGATAATTCTTTTACTATTATTCCCAATTGGTATTCTTCTATCAATTTTGTGTCGCCAATGTTTTGATTAATGATGACAGGTTTGTTCATAGCAAAAGCTTCTGCCATTTTGATGGGAGATGATGCAATTTTACTAAAAGCTGGTTTGATAAACATAATGACAGCGTCCATCAAATGGATGTACATAGGAATGAGATGGTAAGGAACTCGTTCAACTAAAACGATTGAATTTTCAGATAATATTTTCTGCTTAACTAAATGATCAATGTGATTAACAACCAACAGAAAATAGGCATCTTGTCGTTGTTTTTTTAATTCTTTGAAAAAATCAATCATTTCATCGATTAAGTACCATGTTCCTGTCGATCCGATGTAGCCAAGAATGAACGATCGCTCTGGAATTAAAAGAGTATCACGCAAATGATTTGCTTCTTCATTGTTTATTAAACTCGGGTCAAAAGAAATATATGAAGTACAGCAGGGTATTACTGAGATTTTTTCATGTTTGACATTCCAGTTTTTTTGCATCCATTGAGATGCAACATGTGTAAGACTAATGATATGACTTGAATGGTGAATAAATTTTTGTTCGAGATTTTTAAAATATGTGTAAAGAATATTAGTGAAAAAATTTTTTTTCCAAATGTGTCCGTCAATGCGTTCGTCCACCCAAAAGCCTCGCATATCAAAAACAAAGGGTGTGTTGTATTTTCGAATAAAATGGTATAAAATCCATGCAGCCACATAACTTCTTGCATGAGCAACCGCTATAGGATATCTTGAAAAAATATAGCTTGTAAGTTTTCTCCCTTTAATGAGGTTCAACAAAGTCGATAAGATTGGAATTTTTCGATCAAATTTAATTGGAAACCAAAGAATTGAGGTTTGAGCAAGAAAAGTTCTCATTTGATGAAAAGAAGTAGAATTAAAATCTTTTTCATAACTCACTAAAATAAAATGTAAGTCTCGCTGTAATTCAAGAAGATAGGGTAATATTTGAGATCTTCCGACGGGATCTAGTATTCCATCATAAGAAAGGTAAAAGACAAGAGGTTTGCTACTTGATGACTTTTTTAAAAAGTCGCTTGTATGTTGCATAAACAAAGTCAATCCATTTTTCGTTGTTAGGATAGTCAAAATAAAGCTTCGGAGGTTTGTTGTACATTTCGTCGAATTCTTTTCTAGTGATATTCCATTTCACACAAATTTTTTCAATTTCTTCGTCGACGTTCATTCCTTCATATGGAGAATGAGAAAGTATTTCAAGAGCTTCGTCACGCGTCAATGTTTTTAGTCCTGTTGTTATGCCATATAAAATCTGACATGAGAGAGTAGCACGTCGGTAATCTATTTTGAATTTTTCTGGTAAAATGTATCGTTGGACAAAACCTGTGAAAGTAGATTCATTGTGCTTGCTTCCATAGTAATCCCATCCAAGTTTTTCGTTAAGTTCAGCAATAGCTTTTTCTTTCACGTATGGAATAAAGTTCAGAATGTACACGTATTGTATTCCCTTAATGAATTTATAATAAAATTCATCATAAAGGGTAAAAAATGGGAATTTTCGAGGATCTGCATTAGAAAATGTTTTGACAATGTATTTGAAATATTTCCAATCCTTGGGGTAATAGTGCCAATGTTTTGGTTTTATTCCTTCGGTGCCATAATTGCCGCCACTGATAATATACTTTACGTTGTATTTCTTTGCATACTCATGGAGAATGGCTTGCAAAGCAATGTCAGTTGGAGTTTCTATCTCTGGTACAGAAGCACGTGTAAATGCAAGTTGAAACTCTTTGAATTCATCCCAGTTGACTTGATACCTTTCAATGGGTATTCCTAGTGAGGAAAGCTTCTTTAGATTTTCTTCGGCTTGTTGGCTATTCCAAAAATTGTCAATATGTACACCCAGCAGTCGTACACCTTCCCTATGGAGAAGATAGGCAGAATAAGAACTATCCAAACCTCCACTTACACCTATGATGCAATCATATAGTTTTCCTTTACCAGATTGTTTTATTTTTTGAATTTGTAATTTAAAAGAAGCTAAATCTGGTTCGGTTCCACGAATAAAAGGGGAAAGATTCTTAAGATAATTGTTACAATGGTTACAAAAACCATCAGCGTCGAATTGAATCCATGGATCAACTACATTATCCATGACACAACGTTTACATGCTTGATATGCCATATGAAATTTTTTGCAAATATATGTATATTCTTTAATAAAAATTAGAAAAATGATGAACACTTTATATGTTGAAAGCAAATAACTTATAACGAGGTTAACATATGTAAAGAACGTTATTTATCAAAAAAAGATACAAACACACATTTCATAACCTTAATTTTAAGTTGTACATTTATTGTTGCCTTACTTTTTGAGTTACGATAAAACTTAATATCGTTTCTATGTATAATGTATGTGGAATTTTTGCAGTAACTTAATGTTTTAGCACTAGTCATAATGTTATCAGTAAAATGAGATGCCAGTTTATATAACGATTTTTTTTACTGGACTTATTGCATCAAAATTTTACTAAGACAAGCCTAATGAATAAAATTTATCTATTAGTTTTAATAATTACAAGTGTAGATTAGAAACATAAACTACGTGCTGTAAGTTCTAAAAAAATGATTTTAATTAACTCTTTTGTTACATTTAATTTTTTCTTCCTAGTTTATTCTTTTGACCAATATAAATCCACTTATATTGTTTTGAGGTGCAACGAAATGACCAATTTCAGTCCAGGGAGTTGTGGTGTTGTTCCAAACAGATTGAGAAACGTTAAAACCATAATCAGTACAGCCATTAAGAGAAGCCATTATTTTTTTCCTTGTAGCTCCATAGTAAAAAAGATATAATTTCATAAAACACGGACCTACTTCGCCACCAAAATGCCCCACGTCAAATGAAAAAGAAGAAGAATACCAAGTATTGATGTCTCCTTCATGGCCTATATAACCATTGGGAGTACCAGGAGCGGGAGTACTTATTCTATCTCCTGTGAATTGATTGGAGTAGGTCAAACCATTGGGATAGATATGATAATTAGAATTCAAAATGGCGCTATAGGTACAAACTAAAATTTCATAAATTATAGGGAAAGAGTTTTGTGGAATAGCAATTCGAATAGGGACCGTAGTGGTATTAGTAAAATTAATCATTGCTTCTTCACCCACTGCTAGTAAATAATTGGTCGTTGCATTGCTTAAATCTACACGGCGAAATGTATAAGTTTCGGTTCGCACTGGTCCTGCCACATCCAACATCATCCCTGGCGTAGGGGTTCCTATGCCCACATTTCCATCTATATCTATGATAGCCCTCAGATTGTTGTTAGTTTTTATGATGAAAGGTTGCGCATCTGTTGTTCCTATGAAATTTGCTGGCGTAGTTCCACTATTTCCATGTAAGTTCCAAAATTCTCCCGAATGATCAAACAACCTTTTCCATTTATTGCCATCCCAATAATAAAAACCTTTAGTAACATCATTGATGGTAGATGTATTAAATATCAATAATCCTTCGGCAGGGTTCTGTATAGGTGCCGGATTATTGGTCTGAATTAACGAAATTCTAGGTATCAACAAGCCCTTGTCTGGAAAATCTAAATCTAATGCAGCACTTGAATGTGGAACTGAACCACTTAAATTAATGGACACTTGAGAGAAAAAGTTAATTGCTTTAATCACAAAAATTCCTCCAATTATAAACTTTTTCATAAGCATATTTTTTTAGAATTAAAAGGGGTATGTTCAAATTTACATAAAATTTTTTAAGAATAGAACTCAAGCAAACAAAAGTTATCATGCATGTTTTTTTAATTACTTGAGCATAACTTTTCAAACTCGAATAAAAAACGAACTTTAAAAAATAATTTTTCGTTTTTTTACCATTAAAAGAGCTGAATAAAGTAAAAATAGACAAAAGTCAATTTTTTCATATAAAAAGACGTAACATATTCATTTACAAATTCTGCTCAAACTTTATTTCGATGCATAATTTAAACTTACTGCTTTTTTAGCTCGAATGTAGCAGCGTAGGGAGAAGTAAAAGACCAAATGTGTTTTTCATTTTTTTTTGCATAAAATATCAGATTATTTCCTCTATACAAAATTTTTTTAGGACAAAATATTGATCACTACACACACGAAAAAGTTTATTTTTTCTAAATCTACGTTCTATTTAGTCTGGCAATAAACAATCATTTTTTTGATCTATTAACAAATCACTCTACATTTGATACTTTTAAAAATTTACATATGTTTGTTAACTATCTTGAATTTTATGAAAGAACCAGTCATTTCAGTTTGCATGATTACCTATAATCATGCAAGATTTATTAGAGAAGCTATAGAAAGTATTCTAAATCAAAACATCAATTGCGATTTCGAACTTGTCATAGGCGAGGATTTAAGTACAGATGGTACTCGTGAAATCTGTGAGGATTATCAATCTAAGCATCCTGAGATTATCCGTCTCCTTCCTCAGAAGAAGAGATTGGGGATGTCGAGAAATTTTTTTAGAACTTTGTTAGCATGTCGGGGTAAATACATTGCCATATGCGAAGGAGATGATTATTGGATTGATTCATCAAAATTGCAAAAGCAATTTGAATTGATGGAGAAAAACTCTTTGTATTCAATGTGTTTTCACAATACCATCGTCATAGATGAGATCCATAATCATAAAAAACTTTTTGGTTCTTACCGTCGACGCATGTATGAGGGAAGAGATTTGTTAAAAGAATGGTTGATGGCAACATCAGCGGTTTTTTTTAGAAATGTTTTAAAAGAGCCTTTGCCATATTTCTTCTATCATGCGACCCATCCTGACCTAGTATTATTTTTGTATGTTTCTGATTTTGGACCTATTGCATATATTGATGAAATTATGAGTGTCTATAGAATTCACCATAGTGGTATTACTAAAACCTCTTTCGAAAACAATTTATTGCATTATGTTTGTCACATTAATCAGATAAAACATATGATAGGCTATTGGGGTGAAAAATACAGGCCTTTGCTAAAAAAACGAATGGCAAATTATTATATTTCCACTTCTTATCTTTTCATCAAGGAAAAAAGAAAAGAAAAAGCATTTTTTTTCTTAAAGAAATTTTTATTAACGAAAAAATATACTTTTAATCATTTCATAACTTTGATCAAAATATTTTGGTTTTTACTAACAAAGAGATAAGATGACTAGAAAATCTCTCATATGCATTACAACATGCATGCGCTTACAAGAAGTGAAAAAATATGTACTTCCATACATTGATTTTTGCAATCGTTTCGAGGGTTTTGATTTTTTACTTTCTCTTGATGGCTATGATGTAGAATATCTTGATTTTTGCAAAGAATTTCATATCCCTTTACTTTTTTCAGAAGAACGTGAAGGGGTCGGTATTTCTAAAAACAGAGTCTTGAAAAAATTAGGGAAAAATTATGATTATATTTTTTTTATTGATGATGATGTAGAACTAATGGATGAAACTGTTTTTTTCGATCATATTCGAACGTCGGAAGCATTAAATATACCTCATCTCTCAGCAAAAGTAATTGATAGAAATCCTACCAGGCAAATATACAATAATGAAATTCTAGAAAAAGGCTTTAAAGGAGGAGGGCAATTTAATTTTTTCAAGTCTGAAGTATTACTGAAAATAGGGGGTTGGCATCCATATTTTTCACGTTTTAGAAGGTACGGACATGCCGAACATACGTATCGGTTTTTTCATGCTGAATTTCAAGATTATCCTTTTATAGCTTTACAAAAAACATTTTTAAAAACTTTTGTTCATGATCTTCCTCATGTAACTCAATTGATTGAAGTGCCATTTGTTGATGAATACTTTCATCCAGAGGAATGGAAATTAATCCAGCAAAAATTAACTTTTTATCCTATTGTTACATTGTCTCCTTTTTATTTTTTAGATTACAATCGTTCCTTTAATGAAAAGATTTATGTTTTTTTATCAAAAAACAAAAGAAAAAAATATCCATTCATCCATCAACTTAAAGAAAGACGTAAATGTTTATCTGAACTTTATTTCTTTCACTTTTTAAAGGAGACAAAATTATTTCGACGAATCATGTTGTTTTTTTTGTCATTATTTTTATATCCAGGTAATAACTTAATAAAACATCATGTTAAAACAAGATGGTTTAGAAGAAATAAACATCATAAGCCATGAAAGAGTATCCATTAGTTTCTGTGATTTTACCTTGCTACAATGCAATGCCATATCTTGAAGAAGCTCTCTTGTCTATCATTCATCAAACCTACAAAAACCTTGAAATTATTTGCATTGACGATGGTTCTACGGATGATACTTTTAAGCTTTTAGAATATTATGCTCAAACGGACAAACGAATTAAACTTATTCGAAACGAGCAGAATATGGGTTTAATTCGTACACTCAATAAGGCCATATCATTTTGTAACGGTGAATATATTGCTCGCATGGATGCAGATGACATATCAGCTCCCGTGCGAATTGAAAAAGAGCTAGAGTTCCTTTTAACTCATCCGGAAGTAGATCTAGTCTCGTGTGCATCCTTTTTTATATCTGAAAAAGGTTTACTCGTAGGAATGGATATAATAAGACAGAAAAGTTATTTGGCTAACTATTTTGCTAGTTTCTTTTACACTCCTCACGGACATCCTGAATTACTCTCTAAAAAAAGTGTTTTTATTGATAATCCATATCGTTTTGACACTACTACCATTCATGTAGAGGATTATGAATTATGGGCTAGGCTTTTAAAAATGAAATATCAGTTATGGAACATGGATGAACACCTTCATGCTAGTCGCATCAACCAACAAAGTGTGAGTAGGAAATTCACTGAATTGCAGGATAGTAATTTTATTAACCTTGTTAGGCAACATATTGAATCTTACTTGTCGGTAAAAATACCGAAAGAAATTGCTTATGTCATTTCCAATCGTATGAATTCTGCTGTGGGATTAAACCATTTAATGAAAGGTCTTCAAATCATACGAAATTTTAGAAGATTTTTCTTGGAAAAAGAAAAAATTTCAAGCAAAAAAATAAAGAAAGAAATTAACATTGTTTATTTTTCTCATGTTTATGACATTTGCATTCAGGCTATGAAAAGACTTTCCTTTGCATCTAAATGTTATGCTTTTTTTTATATGTTGTTTAACATTAAAGGTTTGTTTTATGGAAAAATCATTACATACTTACTAAATAAATTTCGCTTCATTTCATATTTAGCTGCTCGAAAGAAATTTAATAGATTGTTCCCATCATATCATGAATATAAAAGATACCTCATCAACGGGTAAGAAAATGCTTATTTTTTTCAAACCATAGATGAAAAACAAAAAAAATCCATATCCTTGCCCATAAGTAATGATGCTTATGTAAGTAATATTTTTCAATTGTCTTTTGAACACAATCGGCTGGTAAATATGGGTTGTCTTTGATGGAATCGGGATGTAAGGTATTCATAATAATTTCTTTAAATTCATGGAAAAACCACATATAAGGAAAAGCAAACCCTTTCTTAGGTCTATCAAATAAGGAGGAAGGAAGATAATTAAATAAAATTTTTTTAAATATGTATTTTGAGATACCATCCTTTTTCTTCAAGGACGGATGAAGCTGATATGCGAATTCAACAATTCTATGATCAAGGATAGGAACTCTAACCTCTAAAGCATATAACATAGATGCACGATCGACTTTTATTAAAAGATCATCTTTTAAATAATAAATCAAATCAAACACAGATTGCCTTTCAACAGGATCTTGAATATTTTGAAGTTCCTCATGATAATGAGGAAGGATATGGATTTTCTCTTTAGGGTACCAATTGGAAATTTCCTTAAGAGAGAAGAAATACTGTTCTTGCGACAAAATGTGGAGAGGAAGAAACACATTAGATGAATAATCAAACATGTGACTAGCTCTTTTGTATCTACTCGGCCCGAAACGAAGTAGAAATGCAAGTAATTTTCTGCTCGTTTTGATCAAAGGATGAGCTAAACGATTTGCCCAATTATAAGCTCCATAACCCCAAAAAAGTTCATCCCCTCCATCTCCACTTAAAACCATCGTAACATGCTCACGAGTTTTTTGTGAAAGAATCATATTGAGAATACCAGCTGAATCAGCAAAAGGCTCATCATAAGTTTCAATATAAGGAGCTAAATAATCAATAATATCATGGCTGTTAACTATGATGGTATGATGATCGGCAGAAAGATGTTTTGCAACTTTTTCGGCAAAAGGAGATTCGTCGAAATTGATGTTTTTAAAACCAATAGAAAAAGTTTTAACCTGTTTGATATGGTGAGATGCTATTGCAGTAACAAGGGAAGAATCTGTTCCTCCACTTAAAAAAACTCCATATGGAACATCGCTTCGAAGTTGCATTGCTACTGCATCATGAAGTAATTCATCTAATTTTACTTGAGCATATTTTTCGTCAGTAATTCTTGGATGATTCATTGAGTCAAATATTGACCAATACTTGTAAAAATTAAGCGTTTTGTTTTGAAACACAGCGTAATAACCTGCAGGAAATTTATAGATGTTGTTGAATATCGTATAGGGTTCTAATGTAAAACCCACATTAAAATATTGTTGTAGAGCGAGGCGATTGATTGAAATGTTTTTTTGAACAAAAGGTAAAACAAGAAGAGCTTTGATTTCAGATGCAAAAGCTAAATTCTCTCCATCCCAGTAGTAATATAAGGGTTTAATCCCTATGCGGTCACGGGCAAGGATTAAAGTATTCTTCTCGCGGTCAAAGATAGCCATGGCAAACATACCATTAAAATGCTGGAAAGCATCAGTATGCAGTAATGAAAACATTTCAATGGCCACCTCGGTATCTGATGATGTTTTGGTTTGAATGCCATATGATTCCGCTAGTTTCTTGTAATTATAAATTTCACCATTAAAGATTCCCACATATCTACCGTTGCCGCTAAACATAGGTTGATTGGCGGATGGGGAAAGATCAATAATACTTAATCTCCGATGACTTAAGTAAAAAGGATGATTGTAAAACAATCCTTCATGATCAGGACCTCGATGTGCTAGTTGGTGAATCATCTTGTGAAGATATGATTTCAAAAGTTCACTATTTTGTTCAGAGAAAAAACCTGCTATTCCGCACATGTGTTTTTGTTTTCTAATACAATAATATAAAAAATATTTGATTTCAATAATCTCATATTAAGTTTTTCAAACCAAAAAAAATTTTGTCAATGTTAATGTTGCGAACGCCATGATGTAAGCGAGGATAGTTGAAAATAAAAAACTAAAAAAAGCCCATTTGAATTTACTGCTTTCTTTGTAAATAGCAAAAAGTACACCCATGCAAGGGGAATAAAGAAGTATAAAAACCAAGAAAGCCAGTGCAGATGGTAGAGTAAACAAATTTTTGATAGAACCCGGCAAGCTTTCATCTTGAGCTTGAGAAGTTATTAAAAGTGTCGAAACTACAATTTCTTTTCCTGCTAGGCCTGCTAGTAAACTTGTAGTGATTTGCCAGTTGAATTGAAGAGGTGCAAATAAAGGTTCAATAAACTTGCCTATTCTTGCCAAATATGATTGTTGGTAATAACTCGTCTCCATTTCTTGATAGATACGGTGCAGCTTAGTTATTAAAGTATCGTTATGGGTTAAGTTAATTATAGAATGTGCGTCAAAAGTTATGTGAGGATTTTGCTTTTTGATTTCATCTAATTTTGAAATAAGATCATATGATGACTCTCTTTTTACAGGAAAATAATGTAAAGCCCAAAGAATGATACTAGCAACGAGAATAACACCACTCATTTTTTTAAGAAACTGAGATGAGCGAAACCACATATGACGCATCAGGGATCGTACGGTTGGTAGTCGGTAAGGAGGAAGCTCCATAACAAATGGAGCATCTTCCTTTGCAAAAAGGGTTTTTCTAAGTATAATTGAAAGAAAAATAGCCATTAGTATCCCCCCCATGTATATAAAAAACAATATCCAATTGCCATAAATTGGGAAAAGAGCCGATATGATAAGCATGTAAACTGGTAATCGGGCACTGCAGGAAAAAAAAGGATTAATAAGCATCGTGATAATTCTATCGGAGGGATTATTAAGAATCCTTGTTGCCGCTATGGCTGGTACGTTACAACCAAAGCCCATCATCATTGGGATGAAAGATTTTCCATGTAACCCAATTTTATGCATGATTTTATCCATGATAAATGCTATACGAGCAAGATAACCAGAGTCTTCAATGAGAGCAATAAAAAAATAGAGGATGAGAATGTTGGGAAAGTAAACTACAACACCTCCAACGCCTTGAATAATTCCGTCCGACAAAAGAGAACGAAACATGGTAGGTGGAAGGATGCTATTGACAAAATCTGTCAAAAAGTCTACACCTAAAATTAAATAGTTTTGAAGCAAGTTTCCGACCTTAAAAGTCATGAAAAACATTAACCAAATAACGAAAACAAAAAAAACATAACCCCATACTTTATGTGTAAGAAAACCATCCAATTGTTCTGTGACATCTTGTTTGTTTGTTTGTTTGTTGTTGAGCACCAGAGTTTCTTTTAATGCACCATGGACAAAACCATATCTTGCCTGAGCGATGAGTGTTTCTGCTGGGGTTGAAAAAGTTTTTTCGATCTTATGTAAAAAATCTCTGCTTTTTTTTAAAATGACAGGGTTGACTAAACGATCAAATAAATGATCTTTTTCAAGAAGCTTAACAGCGATAAATTGAGGGTTAATGGAATGAACGATTTCGGGATCGTTTTCCAGCATGGATTTAAGTTCTTGTATTTTTTCTTCTATTTCGAAAGGGTAGGGAAGTTGAACAGATTTTTTCGCTCTCAGGTTCGGATTTTCATGTATTTCAATGATTCGATCAAGTAATTCTGTCAATCCTTTTTTTTTGGGGCCAATTGTTGGAATGATGGGTACACCTAATAAAGCAGATAAATGTTGATAATCTAGATCATGCTTTTTCTTCAAAAATTCATCCCACATGTTAAGGGCAATAACAAAAGGGATGTCTAATTCAAGAAGCTGAGAAGTAAGGTAAAGATTTCTTTCTAAAGTATTGGCATCAACAACATTGATAATATAATCTGGTGTTTCCCTTAAAAGATACTGAACAACAAATTCTTCTTCGGGTGTAAAAGATGTTAGCGAATACAATCCAGGAAGATCTATAAGATAGATTTGATAATTTTTATGTTTGATATTTGCTTTTTTTGCATCTATAGTAATCCCAGCAAAATTACCCACATGCTCATAAGAATGAGTTAAAAAATTAAAAAGTGTGGTTTTTCCACAATTAGGATTACCTATTAAGGCTACATGAAGTATTTTTGATTGCTCCTCAACTTTGCGTTCAAAGAATTTATCAATAAAAATGGGTTTATGAGATATTTTTTGCCATTCCTGTAAATGAATGTCAATAATGTTTTGATTGGTTAAAACTTCAATCATCATGGCTTCTTTTCTACGTAAGCTTACATGGTAGTTCATAACGAGAAATTCAATAGGATCATGGAGGGGAGCTTCTCTAATTACTTGTACCTTTTGGCCGGGGAGAAAACCCATGTCAAGCAAACGCTTTCTTAAAGTACCGCTGCCTTTTATTCGTGTAATGTAAGCTTCTTCGCCTGTTTTTAACTGATCAAGTGTCATAGTTGAGAAACAAAGCAAAATTACATGTTTATAATTTTAGTAAAGATTAGATAACACATATCATAAACTTGCCCATAGATGATTTGGTATGAAAAAAATGCCAGGATTTTTACCTATTTCAATACTTCCTAATGATGCTTCTTTTTTCAAAGCTTTTGCTGCAGATAAGGTGGTAGCTCTTAACCAGTAAGTTAGATGAATGGAAGGAATATGTTTGAGTAGAAATCGAATCTCATCCCACAAGTTAAGAGACCAGTTGCTTGCTAAACTATCAGTGCCAAGTAATACTTTTTCGAAGCAATAGTGCACAAACATTTCAATAGGAGGAATCTTTTTTTCAATGTAGTAATTCGACCGAGGGCAAAAAACGAACCATGGATCAGAAAAATAATCCAAGAGCCTGATTAGATCTTTTTCGGTGGTGTATGTATTGTGTACGAAAAACACACGCTGATGTCTTGGTAGTAAAGAAATAGCTTTTTCGACCGGATCTTTAAGAACATCTATTTCATACTTACTTTCCATGAAATGAATGGAATAAAATGGTGCATCGACAAGGCGAGGTAAAAGATAATTCCATAAAGCATCAGATAGGCTATAGAGGGAATGAGGAGTAAAAAAAGTTTGTTGGTGAGTGTTACGGTACAGTTGAAATATTTTTTGAGCTTGTTGGATTTTATCTTCTGATTTTTGTGGATCGATTCCAAATATTTCTACCAAATTGGTAAAAAAAGATGACTCTTCAGTTTTAACTTCAAGGTAGGTGTTGCAAATATCAACTATATGATCTATACCATTATGCTTAAAATTCTTTATGGCATTTTGTGCTTTTTCGTTTTTTTCAGTTTCAGATACTGATTGACTATGATTTTTCATGAAATCAATAAAAAAGTGCATCTTTTGAAATGGGGGGATCATATGTTTCATCCATGAATACTCAAGATGTGTATGCATATTTATTAAACCCGGCGTATAAAAGCCATGGCGAAAATTTTTTCGAGAAGTCGAGTCAGGCTGTATGTGAATTATTTTTTGATTTGGCGATTCAAATAGGACTTGAACGTTAGAATGAAATGAGAAACTATAAGGATCAAATAAAAATTCAAACGTTATTTCCTTCATCAGAGGTTTGAAGTTGTTTCAGTTTGTTAGAAATAACACTCACAATAAAAGCAACAAATAAAGTTATGATAAAGGAAACTAAACGTTCACTAATTCCTGTTGATTCTACGAAAAACATTTTCCAAATAACGGTGGTAATTAAACCTGAGTGTAA
The DNA here is from genome assembly GCA_026418905.1 of Bacteroidales bacterium. Classification (NCBI taxonomy): domain Bacteria; kingdom Pseudomonadati; phylum Bacteroidota; class Bacteroidia; order Bacteroidales; species Bacteroidales bacterium. The sequence goes on from JAOAAK010000014.1 coordinate 58,326, forward strand.
ACTTGCAATGACACCTGCCCCATTGAAAGATTTCCAAAAAAGGAGAAGTAACAGGGCTGGTCCAAAACTTGAGCCGATACCTGACCACGCGTACGATACAAGACCATAGACGGTATCTGTCATGGTAATGCCTGTGAAAAAAGCGAGAAAACCAACCAAGATTATAATAATTCGTACTACCCAGACATTGATTTCTCTATTCTTTTTCAAAAACAGAGGAATGATATCTTCGCTGAGATTAAAACTGCATACCATTAACTGGCTGGCGGCTGTCGACATCATAGCAGAAACAGCACCCGACAGTAAAAGTCCAACCATAAATGGAATAACCAAAAAATTGACCATGAGTGGAAGTATTTTTTCTACATCTTTAAAAAGTAATTGTAATTCTTGTTCAGAGAAGATACGGTTCTGAGCAAATACGTAACCTGCAAGTCCTGTAATAATAATTCCCGCGTATGCTATAATTGTCCATATGGTTGCAACACGTCTTGCTTGAACGACGTTTTTCTTGTCTTTCATGGCAATCATGCGAGCAAGTAGGTGTGGTTGGCCGGTATATCCGAATGCCCAGCTTAAACCGCTAAGAATAAAAACGAATGCTGCCCACCCCTCGTATCCATGGGTTAGTGTACTTATTTCAGGTGGAGCAGCAGCAAGGGATGCTAAAAAATCAATATCTTGAGATGAGAGATAAACTAAAGCGATAATAGGAAGAACGAAAATGGTGATGATCATTAGAATTGCCTGAAAAACATCAACTGCAACTACCGACATGAAACCACCCAGCATCGTATATAACAAAATAATAATTGTTGCTATGATAATTCCAGTTGTCTCGTCAAGGCCAAATGCTATATTGAAAATTTTACCAGCGCCATGGAACTGAGCTGCTATATAAAAAAGAAAGAAAAAAATGAGAATAAGGGAGCTAAAAAACATAATGGGATACTTATGCTCTGGGAAGCGAGAATAGAGGATAGAAGGAATGGTTGTTGCTCCTGTTTCTTCACTTATTTTGCGAAGAGGTTCTGCCATAACCCACCATATAAACAGAATTCCAATCACACACCCTAATGCTACCCAAATGGAACCAAAACCCTCAACAAAGGCATGTCCTGTTAGACCAAGTAGCAGCCAACTTGACTCACCAGCAGCTCTTTCCGACAATGCTAAAGCGAAACCTGGAATTTTTTTTCCCCCAATGACAAAATCTTTGCGATTTCTGACAACAGAGGAAAAATAGCCAGCTAATGCTATGATAATAATTAAATAACCAATAAAAACAGCATTCATGTTGTTTTATTTAAGCGTGACATGAAAGATTCAACATTGATAATGAATCTCGTGTGAGTACCTTTCCCGACCAAGCCCTTGGAATCGCTGACTTCTACATTAAATGTAAGTTTTTTCCCAGCTATTTCTATAAGCTCTGCTCGGCAATAAATAATGTCACCAATCGGTGTTGGTTTAAGATGCTGAATGTGTACTTCACTTCCTACGGTGTTATGACCAGGTTCAAGATAAGGTTCTACCATTTCTAAGCAGGTCTTTTCCATAAAAGCAATCATGGCTGGTGTTGAAAGTACATCTACCAAACCTGAACCATACACACGAGCTGAGTCAGATTCTTCAACTTTTTTGTGAAGAAAATATATGATACCAGGTTGCAACATCTTTTTTCCAAAATTACGAAATTCATAAATTTCTAAGTTCGTTTTGCATGTAAAACGAAAAAGCCCTTGATGCAAGGGCTTTTTCGTTTGTAAAAGTAAATTTCGCTAACCTAGTAACATTATTTGAAAATAATATGCAAAAATACCTCCTATGTAGCCGAGGAAAGCTAACCAAGATATTTTTTTCATATACCAAATGAATTCAATTTTTTCAATTCCCATGGCAGCAACACCAGCAGCTGAGCCAATGATAAGCATACTCCCACCCGTACCAGCTGTATAAGCAAGGTATTCCCAGAAAACTCCATCCTGAACAAAATTAGCCATATACCCTGTGGTTCCGGGATCCATGATGGGATACATTCCCATAGCAGCTGCGACAAGAGGAACGTTGTCAACGATAGCAGAAATAACTCCAATAATCCCTCCTATAATAAATACATCTCCAAAAGTTTTATCTAATAAATGAGATAATTGTATTAAGTGACCAGCACTTTGTAATGCAGCAACTGCCGATAGGATGCCAAGGAAGAAAAGAATGGTTGGTGTATCAATTCTCGAAAGAATACCATGGATGCTTAATTTATCCTCCTCTGGTTTGTTCATATGTAAAATTTCAACAGTGATCCAGATAATGGATAAACTAAATAGCATTCCCATGAAAGGTGGAAGATGTGTAACTGTTTTGAAGATAGGAACAAATATTAATCCCCCTACACCCATGAAAAACATCAAATTTCTCTCCCAATCTTTTAAATTAACTTGATTGGAATGGGAATTCCCTTCTTCCAATTCATTGCTGTTTTCATCATTCGGACGTTCAATGGTTCCTTTTAACATGAACGATAAAATAATGAGTGGTATGAGAAGATTGATAACTGATGGTATGAACAATTTTAAAATTATATTAACTGTGGTAACCTGTCCTCCAATCCATAACATAATTGTAGTTACATCACCGATAGGAGAAAAGGCGCCTCCAGCATTGGCTGCAATGACGATAGTACTTGCGAAATACAATCTGTCTTTGTGATCGTTAATAAGTTTTCTGATTAAAGTCACCATCACAATGGTAGTGGTTAAGTTATCCAAGATAGCCGATAAGAAAAATGTAACAAAGCTAATTAACCATAATAATTTAACTTTATTGGTAGTTTTTATCCTATCGGTAATAATTCTAAAACCTTGATGTTGATCTGTAATTTCAACGATGGTCATGGCTCCCAAAAGAAAGAAAAGAATCTCACCGATTTCACCTAAGTGCTTAATAATTTCGTGTTCGGTTAAAAATTCTTGAATATTTTCATGATTTAAAAGTAAACCAGTGCTTTTGCTAAATTCGTTCCATGCGTGACTCAGATTTAATGTAAAAATGTCGAACGCACCCAGCATATAAAGAACCCACAATAAGGAACCTGTTAAAAGCGCTGAAGCCGCTTTGTTAATTTTCAATGGGTGTTCTAGGGCAATGGCGGTATAGCCCAAAATGAACACGACAATCATAGCCAAATAGAATGCCATATGTGTATTTTTTTGCAAAAGAAAGAAATTTTTTAATTTTAAAGATTTTCGAAAAAAAAACAATTAATGTATTATTACATTTCTATATTTTTGTAATAAAAACAACAAAAAAATGAAATTATATTTTTCTTTTATTACATTCCTGATTTACTCGTTAGTTTACTCACAGATTCAGGAAATTAAACCTATCACTTGCCCTGGAGGAAGTGATGGTGCTTTAATGGTTATTCCTGAGTCAAACCAATCGCCATATACATATTTGTGGTCAAATGGTCAAACAACTCAAGCAATTTGGAACTTGCCTACTGGAACTTATTCTGTTACTGTCACCGATAATGGTGGAAACCAATATGTTTATTCTCATCAACTAAATGAACCACCCGCATTCATTGCTGTAGTGTTAGAACTATTTCCCAATAGTTGCATTGGACATTACGACGGTGGCATCATTTGTATGGTGGGTGGTGGAACGCCAGGCTATAACTATATCTGGCGAAACCTTGAATTTGATTCACTTTATTATAATACTTCATTTATTGTGGGAGTGATAGGTGGTCATTACGAATTAACAGTAATTGATACTTTGGGATGCGTATTTAAAGATACTTTCCTCATTCCTATACTTGACACCGTACAAGTCGATGTTCAGATGAGAGGATATGTTTGCAATGGTGCCATGGATCTTGTTTCGCTTACTGCAACTGAGGCCACTGTAGGTCATTATTTTACATTCGAATGGAACACGGTTCACTCAGGTTATAGAACATTTACTACCAACGATTCTGTTTTTGGTGTAAGTATACCTCTTCTTGCTGGTAATTACACCATAACTGTTACCGACGATCAAACAGGTTGCAAGGCATATGTACCTATCCAAGTCAAAGAAACACAGAGTCCTCTTACAATTCAATACACCAAAGTTGATAATGAATGTTTTGAACTTGCTTCGGGCCGAATAACTTTGTTTATTCATGGTGGAGATCCAGCTCCTGAATATGTTGTAAACTGGGTAGGACCCAATGGTTTTACTGCAACAGGAACTTCTATTTCTAACTTATCTGCGGGAGCTTATCAGTATCAAGTTCGAGATAGTATTGCTTGCACTGTTCAAGGTACTATAACCATATTTCCTTCACCACCTTTTTGCATACCTGACGTTGTTACTCCTAACAACGATGGATTTAATGATGTTTTCGAAATTATCGATCTTTGCAATGTAACTAACATACAACTTTATATTTATGATATGTATGGCAAACTCGTTTACTCCACTACAGATTGTGCTTTCCAATGGAATCCTCTCGATCATGAAGTCATCAATCATACCGTTTATTACTATCATCTTATTTACACATATCAACAGCAGCAATTCGAGAAAAAAGGTTCAATAGACGTCAAATTTTAAAAAGTTGTCAGAATGAGGAAATTATTTATTTTTTGTTTTGTGGTGCAAGTAATAATTGTACGTGCTCAGTTTTCGTTAGGACAATTTAATCCTTATTTTTTTAATGAAGCTCCTGAGTGGCAAAATCCATCATTGTCGCTTCGGAACGGAGTTCCTCAACTTTTTGTGTTTGAGGGTACGAGTATACTGAGTTTTCCACGTCAACCCGTTTTTTATGGTTTAATGACTTCTGCATATTTAGACTACGGCATTGGTTTAGCGGCAAAATTCTATCAACAGCGTGCGGGTTTTTCTCGCAACACAGGTGGTGAATTATCATTTCTTTATCAGCTTCATTTAGCTGGGGAAAAAGATGCTGAAAGAGCAATAAAATTAATCTTTTCTCTTTCTGCAATTGGTGAACAATACCGTTTTATGTATGATCAAGTAAATTCGAACAATCATTTGGATCCTATTTTGCAACAACAAATTGAAAATATTCCATCTTTTAATGGAGCATTTGGCTTATCTCTTGTATCACAGAATTCTTTCTTTCTAGGAATTCATGCCGATAGGCTTATTTCATTCAAGGAAAATTACCTAGACAATCAAATCCAACAACCAATACCTATTTACTTATCGACACAAGGAGGAATACAGAAGACGTTTGGGATGAAGCATATGGTTGGATTAAGAACACTTTTTACTATGGAACTCAAAAACAATCATTTTTATTATGAGGGAAATCTTTTTTATACGTGGAATGGCACTATATCTTTAAGTGCAGGATATCAAAGTTTTCCTGCCATAACATCTTCTTTGTCAGTTAGATTGATGAGTTTTACCTTTGGTTATCAGGCTTCTTTTTCTCCTTGGGCTGATGTAGTCAATAACCAATCTTCTTATATGCTATTATCTCACGGAATTATTCTAAAAAAGCTATTCAATGAACAAAAACCTGTTCGTTAAGTTTGTTTTTTGCATACCTTTTTCGTTTTATGCACAATTTCCTCTTCTTCAGAAGTGGGATAGTCTTTTTAAAACTAATCAAGTTGAAATTATTCGATTATCTCTTAATTCAAAAAATGATGATTTTTCCCCTGTATTTGTCAACAAAAGATTTTTCTTTACCAGTACCAGATACAATCAAAAAACCCCCGAAATCTCACTGAAATGGAATCAGAGAGTTTACGTAGCCGATTCAGATCAGGGAAAAACAGATTTTAATTATTACTTCAATTTCGATGAAAATGTAGCTGTTGCAGGGATTAATGAAAACAACCCCACGCTTTATCTTTATATGCCTTTTGGAAACGGAGATCTTTATGTATCCGAAGAAAAAGAAAAAGGATTAACTCGTCCAAAAAAATTACCTTTTCCTATTAATCATCCTGGTAGTTCGGAGCAATCTATTACGTGGGTCGATGGTTCATATTATTTTTCCACCAATCGGGAAAATGAACAATACGACATTTACAAAGCAACTCAAAAAAACAAAAAAGAATGGTATGTCGAACCTTTAAGCCAAGTAAACTCTTATGCAGATGAAGTCGATGTTCGAATATTTAACAATATACTCTTTTTTTCATCCAATAGGCAAGGGAAGTTCAAGCCCTATTACTATGCAAATGAGACCGTTGGTCTTGTTGATTTTTTACCCGATTCATTCAAAGCTTATGACGTAAGGGATTTTCTTTTGTTAGATAGTGTCTTTTACTTTAGTTCAAACTTGCATGGGAATTTTGATATTTATAAAGGCAAATTAAAGCCCTTACAACCACAACTCATCTCAGAAAAGAAAGATGAAGAAAAGAAAGATGAAGAAAAGAAAGATACTTCTTTAGTTATTTTAGACAACGAACAAAAGAATACCATTGACACTGTTAAAATATCTTCTCTTACAACAAGTTCAGTAAAACCAAAAGATAAATTGACACTTTTGCATGAAAAGCTCGACTCGCTAGGATTGAAACCACCTTATGTCTGTTACGTACAGGTAGGAGCTTATTATGGGCTAAATAATATTGAAGATTTTAAAAGAATTTTTGTAGCTTTTGATACAAGTCAGATTTTTATCGAAAAAGTAGAAACACCGCAAGGAACGTTACATAAGTTTCTCTTACTGCCATCGTATAGCAAATTAGCTGATGCTATTCAGCGTCAGCAAATTGCTCTAAAGCAACAATCAAGTCCAAGAAACAGAAAAAAGACCCAGAGTGATGCTTTTGTAGCACTTTACGATGCCAATCATCAGCGAATAGCCATTTTTGTCAATTACACCAAAGAAGAATTCATCATTCTAATGAATGGTAAAAAAATTAGGTTTTAGTACCTTAGGAAAGATTTGATAATTATTTTGCCGCACCAATATTATCGACTTCGAAACCGTATTTTTTAAGTTCATGAGCATCGTAAATATTTCTACCATCTAAAATGAGAGGACGTCTCATGCGACGAAGAATATCGTTCCAGTTTGGATAACGAAATTCCGTCCATTCAGTAACCAGCAGTAAAGCATCGGTATCGTTGACTGCGGAATACATGTCAGTAGCATACTGTATTTTATCTCCTAAACGTCTTTTTGCTTCATTTATTGCTACTGGATCGTATGCAACGATCTCAGCACCCTCTTGAATCAATCTATTTATGATACGAAGGGATGGTGCTTCACGCATATCGTCTGTGTTCGGCTTGAATGAAAGCCCCCATATTGCAATACGTTTTTTATTAAGATCAGGCCAAAATTTCTTTAATTTCTCTACCAAAATTTCTTTCTGTTTCTCATTAACATTTTCAACAGCTTGAAGGATTTGGAACTGATAACCATACTCGATGCCAGTCTTGATTAGAGCTTTAACATCCTTAGGAAAACAACTACCACCATATCCAACTCCTGAATATAAAAACTTGTTTCCAATGCGGGGGTCACTGCCAATTCCTCGCCTAACCATATTGACATCAGCTCCGACTCTATCACAAAGTGCAGCTATTTCATTCATAAAACTAATTCGAGTAGCTAACATAGCATTAGCTGCATACTTAGTCAGTTCAGCTGAAAGTATGTCCATGAATATGATTGGGTGTCCGTTGAGAGTAAATGGCTTATAGAGTTTTGCCATGATTTCACGAGCTGATTCACTCTCGACTCCAACCACGATTCTATCGGGCTTCATAAAGTCATTAATGGCATCACCTTCCTTTAAAAATTCAGGATTGGATATGATTTCCACATGATACGTTCGATACCTTTTTTGGAGTTCTTCTAGGATAACCTGTTTAACTTTATGACCTGTCCCAACAGGTACGGTACTTTTATTAACCACGTATATGTTTCTTTCAAGATGTTGACCAATAGTTCTAGCAACATTGAGAACATGTGTTAGATCAGCACTTCCATCTTCATCGGGTGGTGTACCTACAGCTATGAAAACAATGTCAAGCGAATTAAGGACTTCAGGTAGGCTCGTCGTAAAATGCAACCTACCTTTGGCAATGTTATTTTGCATCATTTCTTCGAGTCCTCTTTCATAGATAGGGCTTTTGCCTTGTTTCATTAATTCAATTTTTGAAGCATCCACATCGATACATACAGTGTCTATTCCTATTTCAGCAAAACAAGTGCCTGTAACAAGGCCAACATATCCGGTTCCAACAATACCAATTCTCATATATTTTTTTTGCAAACTTAAAACAAAAAAAATGGTTTTATGAAACTTTTTGTAAAAGTAGAAATGTTTCTATGTGGAATGTAAAAGGAAAAAAATCAAAAATATGTATGTAATCAAGTCTATATTTTTGTTGATAAAAAGCAATTAAATCTTTTTGTAAAGAATGCGGGTTACAACTAAGGTAGGCAATTTTATGTGGCTGTAATTGAAAAATAAGTTCTATTGTTTTGTTATCTATTCCTGCTCGTGGCGGATTAAGAAAAATTGCATCAAATTTTCTCGAGTTTTTCCATAACTGATTCAATCTATCATATGTCTTACCCTGCAAAATCTCAGCATCTGGATTATTCAATTTAGCACAAATGACCGAATCAGGATGGTTTTCAACGAGTGTTGTTTGAAATTGATATTTTTTAAAAAAATGTGTGGTTATTCCAATACCACCATAAAGATCGAGAATTTGTGTATGATTTTGAAAATAATCAATGGATATGTTAATAATTACGTTTACCATTCTTTTTTGGTGTTGAGTAAACGTTAGTGGCGAATAGAAAAAACCATCTTCATCTTGACAATATATTGAGCCATGAAGAGTATTAAGTACATTTTTCTGAAATATACGGTTCCCGGTTGAAGGATTAAAGTGAACGTGAAATCCCTGTATTTCCTCTCGGGGTAAATGAGACAAAAAATTTTGACCTAAATATTTCAGAATTTGCTCATTTCTCGTCTCTTTGATCACAAGTACAATCTGATTTTTATGAATTAGTACGTATTTAATGGGTAAACAAATGATGGACTTAAAAGCATTTTGCAAATTAAAAAGGTGAAAATTTATTTTTTTGTCATGCAATAGGCAATAATTTATACTAAAAAAATCATCTTTCCCTTTGAACCCCAGCTCATAGATTCCATTTCGGTAATTTACGTGTAAAAGTGCTTTCTTTCGATAATAAAGTTTTTCATGAGGTAAGGCAGGGTGAAGTTCGGCCCAATTTACGGGAATTTTCATAATTTCTTGCCAGCGAAATAATTTGCTCTTCCAAAGCTCATCATATTTAAATTTGTTGATGAGGCAACTTGGACATCCTGCAGGACATGTAAAAAGGTTTTCGTGATTATTCGTATCTTTGTAAAAATCATCGTATATGTATAGTCCTGAATCCATTCAAAAGATATTTGAAAGTTATGGTGGTATTTTTATGACTCCAGCTTCAAAAATAGCTAAAAAGCTGGAAAATATTAAGGCTTTTCTCTTCGACTGGGATGGTGTTTTCAACAGTGGAAAAAAAGGTGTTGAATTTACCAGCACTTATAGTGAAACCGATGTATTGGGAATCAATCTTTTGAGATTTAGTTATTATTTGCGTTTTAAGTCATTACCATTCATAGCTATCGTCACTAATCTTGTCAATGAATCGGCTTTTCAACTGGCCAAAAGAGAACATTTCAATGCAGTTTATCTAGCAGTGAAAAATAAAAAAGACGCTCTTCATCATATTCAAGAAGTTTTTGAAATACGACCATCGCAAATTGCTTTTATCATGGATGATGTCCTTGATTTGTCGGCCGCTGATGTCACTGGATTAAGTTTCATGGTTGGTCGAAAAGCAAGTCCGTTATTTACTGATTATATCAAAAGAAATGAATTGGTAGATTACATTACTTTTCAACGAGGTGATTTGAATGCCGTTCGAGAACTCTGTGAGCTTATTGTTGGCCTCTCTGGAAATTTTGTACAAACCATACAAGAAAGAGTTAAATTTTCTGAAAACTACGAAGCATATCACGATTTAAAAGAAGAAATTGAAGCTAAATTTTATCATAAAGTGGATAAGAAAATCATTGAAACTATTATCTAATTTTAGCTATGTATGACCTATTGATCGGATCCTCGTTGCTGTTTATCCTGACAACGATAGGTGTTTCTTTCATTTTTTTGAAAGACAGAGGAATATTTTCAAGATCTCATTTGATGTTGTCTGTGTCAGGTGGTATTATGCTTGCAAGTAGTTTTTTAAGTTTACTTTTGCCATCGATCGAAATCTCGAAGCAACTTAATTATGTGCAATGGATTCCTCCAGTTATCGGATTTATCACTGGCATCATTTTCATTCATGTACTCGACAAAATACTACCACACATTCATTTTATAGGATCATCTACCACGCTTGAAGGAGTAAGTTCGAACCTGCATGGTGCATGGCTTTTGTTTTTTGCCATGTTTATTCACAATATTCCTGAAGGTTTAGCAGTGGGAATTGCATATGCTTCTGAAAATATTTTTCACGAAGGTTCTCCATTTAGCCTTGCACTTGGCATAGGCATTCAAGATATTCCAGAGGGTTTTGCTACAGCCATACCTTTGGTTGCTTTAGGATACGATAAGAAAAAAGCATTTTTTTGGGGATGTTTAAGTGGTATTATTGAGTTTTTTTCAAGCTTATTTGGTTTTGCTCTCATTCAACATGTTTCCTATTTGTTACCTTTTGCATTATCATTTGCAGCTGGTGCAATGATATACGTGGTGGTAGAAGAAATCATTCCCCAGGCTCAAAAAGGACAACACAACGACCATGTTACATTATTTCTCTTGGGTGGCTTCATAGTCATGATGATATTGGATTTAAGTTTATGAAATGGCTATTAATTCTTATGCAAGTAACCATGTTATTTTACTCATGCAAAAGAGTAGAGAGGAAATTTGATCAATACGGAAATATTTTGTACGAAATAACCTTTCGCGGATCAAAGAAAAATGGCAAAGCAACGTATTACTATCCCAATGGTAATGTTAAAGTTTTGTGTACGTACCGGAATGATATGCTAGATGGTTTGTATCAATCGTTCTATCCTGATAAAAAACTACAAGAAAAAACCATGTATAAGGCAGGAAAGAAACATGGCTTGAGTGAGATATATGACGAAAGCGGCAATATACAGATTAGAGCTCAATATCATAACGATACACTTCACGGAATATACGAAGAGTATTATCCCAACGGTCGAATAAAATTAAAAGCTTCATATAAAAATGGAAAATTTGATGGAAAATGGACTTTCTTTGATAGAGCAGGAAATATTACAGGCTTTGCATTTTTTGTCGAAGGAAATGGGAAGATGGTAAGCTACTATACTGGAACTCAAAAAATAAGATTAATTGTTCATTATAAGAACAATCAGAAAGATTCAATAGAAGAACATTACGATCAATGGGGTAGAGTAGCGAAAAAAATATGGTATCAGGCTGGTAGAATTATTAAAACAGAACAATATGATTAAACCATGGAAAGAAATTAATCTTGAGAATTTTATCATTCAACTTGAATGGCTTATCCAGGCTGCGAAGACTGCACCTAAAGCACGTGGATTGGATCAGCTTCAGTATGTTCTTGTCTATGGAGAAGACTTAGAAATTCTTTCAGCTGAAATGGAGAAAATAGCTCAAGAATATAATCTTGCCTTTTTCAGTAGAGATGCTCAAAATATTCGTCATTCTCAAGCTGTAATCTTGATCGGGACTTCGAATGTGCCTAAAAACATAAATTGCCATTATTGTGGTTTTAAATGCAGTGAAAAGCCCGAAAAAATCGCATGTGTGATGAATGTTACTGATTTGGGTATAGCTATCGGATCTATGGTCTCACTGGCTTCTACTTTTCATATTGATAATCGCATTATGTATTCGGCGGGTAAAGCTGCACTTCAACTAGGCTGGCTTCCCGGTGCAACACTGGCTTTTGCTATTCCTTTTAGCGTTTCACAAAAAAGTATTTATTTTGACAGAAAATAATTCAATCATGAAATTCGAACTGAACCATAAAATAGAAGAAATTCAGGGCTACGAATCGATAAGTGTGAAGGAATTGCTTGAACAAAAAAAATTTAGTTTTAAATTATTGGTAGTTAAAATCAATGGAAAATTGGTGCCTCGTGAAGCTTATGAACATACGTATATTCACGATGGTGACAAAGTCATGGTTCTGCATTTAATTAGCGGAGGATAATCTTTTTTATTTTTGCAAAAAATTTTACTCTTGGCTGCAAAGAAAAAGAAATATAAACGAATTGAGTTTAGTTTGTCCAGAAAGCAGTACGAAGAATTTCTTAGGTTTTGCCGATTCAAGCGTATAACTCCTCGTAAGTTTCTTAAAAAAATAATTCAAAATAATATTGATGGCAGTGAAACTAAAAAAGAAATAGTACCCGTTAAAAGTTCTCGACAGCTTTCACTCTTTGAATAATCTCATCAATTGTAAAAATTAATTACTTTTGGAAAAAGTTTATCCATGAAACGAGATGAAGTCATATTCAATTTAATTGAACAAGAGAAACAAAGACAGTTACATGGAATTGAGTTGATTGCATCTGAAAATTTTGTCAGCGATCAAGTTCTTCAGGCAATGGGATCTGTTCTGACCAATAAATATGCAGAAGGGTATCCAGGAAAAAGATATTATGGTGGTTGCCAGATTGTTGATCAAACAGAACAATTGGCTATAGACAGGTTAAAAGAACTATTTGGTGCAGAATATGCTAACGTGCAACCTCATAGTGGCGCTCAAGCAAATGCGGCGGTTTTCTTTGCTTGTCTCAAGCCAGGTGACAAATTTTTAGGTTTAGACTTATCTCATGGTGGTCATTTATCTCATGGTTCTCCTGTAAATCTTTCAGGAATTTTGTATCAACCTATACCATACCATGTGAATCAGGAAACAGGACTGGTCGATTATGATGAACTTGAAAAGTTAGCTTTTGAGCATCGACCAAAACTTATCATGGTTGGAGCTTCGGCATATAGTCGTGACTGGGATTATGCCCGGGTTAGAAAAGTAGCCGATGAAATAGGAGCTATACTCGTGGCCGACATTGCTCATCCAGCTGGTCTGATAGCTTCAAAACTTCTCAATGATCCACTTAAGTACTGTCACATCGTTACTTCGACTACTCATAAAACACTTCGCGGGCCTCGGGGTGGAATCATTATGATGGGCAAAGATTTTCCCAATCCTTGGGGATTAACCAACAATAAAGGCGAGGTCAAAATGATGTCAGAAGTAATCAACTCAGCTGTATTTCCTGGGCAGCAAGGTGGGCCTTTGGAACATGTAATTGCTGCTAAAGCTGTTGCATTTTATGAAGCATTACAACCTGAGTTTAAGCAATATGCCGAGCAAGTGCGTAAGAATGCTCAAGCTATGTGTAAAGCCTTTATTGAAAAAGGTTATCATGTGGTAAGTGGTGGAACAGATAACCACTTAATGTTGATCGACCTAAGGCCAAAGTTCCCTGATATTTCAGGGAAAAAAGCTGAAAATACTCTGGTTCAAGCAGACATCACGATAAATAAAAACATGGTTCCATTTGATAATCGCAGTCCATTTCTTGCTTCAGGAATACGTGTAGGAACACCTGCTGTAACTACCAGAGGACTAACAGAGGAACATATGCATGTAATCGTGGATCTGATCGATAAAGTTTTATCGGACATCGATAATGTTAATGTCATCGATCATGTAAGAAAAGAAGTTAACCAACTTATGTCCAAATTTCCATTATTTGCATGGTGATATGATGAATAAAGAAAAAATTTTGTTCATAGCTCGTCATGCCAAGGCAGAGCAAGCACATGATGGCATTAATGATTTTGATAGAAAACTTTTACCAGAGGGAATACAACGAACTGAAAAAATTGCACATAAGCTTCTTTCATTAAATATGAGGCCAGACTTAATAGTAAGCAGTCCTTCTGTTAGAACGTTGGAAACTGCAAAAATATTTGCCAAATTTTTTGCTCTGTCCGAGAATGAAATCGTTACACATCAAACTCTATATGATGGCACAACCAATGATTATTTTGATGCAATCTATGCATTGCCAGACAATTTTAGTAAAGTCATGATAGTAGGGCATAACCCAATGGTTTCAGAACTTGCTTCATTTTTTAATAAAAAAATTGAACCACTCCCCACCAGTGGGGTGGTTGTCCTTGAGTCCCAATCATCTTTTTGGTTTGAGTTTGTAATTAAATTTGTTCGAGTAAGGAAAGTACTATTCCCAAAAAAGCTATAAAGCATGCCAGGGTCATTACCATACATAAATCGTGAACTAAGTTGGCTAGATTTCAATGAACGGGTCTTGCAGGAAGCAGAAAACCCAGAAATACCCTTATTCGAAAGAATAAAATTTATTGGTATTTTTTCAAATAACCAAGATGAATTTTTTCGCGTTAGAGTTGCTACTTTAAAACGAATTATTGAATTTCGGCGAAAATCAGAATACGAATATTACAAAATTTTTAATCCTAATCAGGTTTTAAAACAAATCAATAAACGAATTCAGGAACAACAAGAGAGATTAACCAAACTTTATCATCAACTTTTTGATGAGTTAAAAAGGCATAATATTCACATTATCAATGAGAAACAGATAAAACATCCAGAGCACCATGAGTATATTCGGAATTACATGAAAAACACTGTACGTACTTATATTTTTCCGATTATGATGTCATGTTATCAGGCTCAATGGACTCTCAGAGATAATTCAATTTATCTTGCTATAGAACTTATTGGAGATGAAAAGAAAGAATATGCATTGATCGAAGTGCCAAGTGATGTTTTGGGAAGGTTTGTGGTGTTACCCGAGGTGGAAGGTAACAAATATATTATGTTTCTGGATGATGTTATTCGATATGGGTTGAAGGATATATTCAAAATGTTTGATTATCATACATTTAACACATACACTATTAAATTTACTAGGGATGCTGAACTTGAGATTGATAATGACATTTCCAAAAGTTTCATGGAACTTATCAGTGAAAGTCTTAAAAAACGCAAGACAGGACGTGCAGTAAGATTTGTTGTGGACAGACAAATACCGTCTCAAATGCTGACTTTTTTTCTTAATCGGCTAGGTCTAAAAAAAGACGATACTATTGTTTACGGAGATAGATACCATAACCTCAAGGATTTAATGAATTTTCCTGATTTAGGAATGAATCATCTTCAGTATTATCCACTCAATCCACTTACACACCCACGACTAGAGACGTGCAAGAGCATATTTGCAGAAATTTCTAAAAAAGACGTTTACTTACATTTTCCGTATCATAGTTTTCAGTACGTGTTAGACGTATTACGGGAGGCATCTATAGATCCCCAGGTAAGGAGCATCAAAATGACTATCTATCGCACTGGGAAAGTATCTAATGTAATTAATGCTCTCATTAATGCTGCTAGAAATGGTAAAAAAGTAACCGTTTTCATGGAATTGCAAGCGCGTTTTGATGAAGAAAACAACATTTATTGGAGTAAACGCTTGCAGGAAGAAGGTGTAAGAGTGATTCAAAGTATTCCCGGACTGAAAGTTCATTCAAAGCTCATTCTTATTAAACGATTGGAAGAAAAGAAGATCGTGTTTTATTCCTTCATTGGAACAGGGAATTTTAATGAAATAACATCAAAAGTATACTCAGATGTATTCATTTTTACTAAAAATCAGGCCCTTGGAAAAGAAATAGAAAACGTGTTTGAAATGTTTGAAGCCAGTTACAGACCATTTACCTTTAAGAAGATTGTTGTTTCACCCTTAAACACTCGACGGTTCGTTTTTCAAATTTTTGACAAACTTATAGAAGCAAAAAATAAAGGCTTAGATGTTGAAATTATCGTGAAACTCAATAACCTGGTAGATGAACAAATAGCTCATAAAATTTACGAAGCCGCACAATACGACATACCTATGTATTTTATCATACGTAGTATGTGCGTCATAAGCCCAATAAATGAAAATCTTCGTGTGATCAGCATTGTAGGTAGATTTCTCGAGCATAGTAGAATTATTTATTATCGCATAGAAGATAAAGATTACATGTATATTACCTCTGCCGCTGTCTCTTATACACATCTGACGCTGCCGA